>JAHWKY010000010.1 GCA_019347575.1 Actinomycetota bacterium
GGCTGAAGCCAGGGCCATCCCGATCCATGACAACTGCACAGCGACCGACCGACGCCGACGGGGCGCGTGTCCCGACGACGAACGAACACGCCGCCGGCATCCGCCCCGCCGACGTCGGTCACCCAGCACCCCGCCGACCGACGCACCCGTCCCCACATCCGGGGAGGCGCTGCCCTCAACGGGGGACGGCGGCGCGGAACTCGCGCCACCACAGGAGCAGGGCGATGGCGGCACCGGCGGCGAAGCCCCACGCGGCGCCGGTCGCGTCGTCCCACGCCGCCCCGGCGACGGTGAGGCCGAGGAACGGGACCAAGGCGAGCAGCCGCGCGCGCAGGTTGCGCTGCGGGACGTTGAGCGCGCGCAGGCCGTAGCCGGTGGCGAACGCCGCCCCGTTCAGCGCCATGCCGATCGCGACGGGCATGGCGACCGGCTGGGCATCGCTCCACGTGTCCCCCAACAGCGCCTCGCCGATCGTCTCCGGCAGGATCCACACGATGACACCGAGGGCGATACCGAGCGCGGCGAGGCCCGCCGCCAGCCCCGCCGTCGCGCGCACGAGGCGCTGGGGGGAATCCCGCACGATGCGAACACCCTCGGGGACGGCGAAGAGGCCCGCACCCATGACGAGCACGTGGAAGGGGCCCATGATGACCTGCACGCCCCGGACCGCCGCGACCGCGACCGTCGTGGAGACGATGGCGATTCCGAATAAGGCCAGGTGGGTGCCGGAGGAGTGGGCCAGGAACTCCGCGGCGAAGCGCCACCCGTGTCCCCCGTGCGATCGCCACCACTGCGCGGCGCCCCGGAGGGATGGGATGACACGCAGGCGCAGCAGCTCCCCGGCGACCGCTACCGCCGCGGCGGTCCCCCAGCCGAGGACGAACCAGACGATGGCCAGGTCGGCCACCACCATAACCACGACCGCGACGCCTTGTCCGGTGAGCCACGCGAGGTCGAGCATCGCCGCCGACCGCGGCCGACCACGCGCCACGTGCACGTGGCGCAGGGCGTCCTCGAGGAGCAGGAACGGCAGGGTCGCCGCGAACGCGAGCACGATCGGCCCGACGAAGCCGCCGACGGCCAGACCGACCGCGGCGAACGCCGCCCCGATGGCGGCGCCGATCGTGAGTGACAGCCCCAGCACGGACCTGGCAGTCTCGGCCGGTCCCAGGACCAGCAGCGGCTCGCCGAGGAGCCCCCGTGCCACGCCGACGGACAGCAGGTAGACCGCGAACACGAGGCTGATCTCGCCGAAGCCCGCCGCCGAGGTCTCGCGCGCGGTGACGACGGCGAAGAGGAAGTTGCCCGCGCTGACGACCGCCTGTGACGTGACGCTCCAGCCCGCTCGTCCGGCGAGACGTCGCAGGGCATCCACGCGACCGGCGGGTGAAGGCGTGGGCGAAGGACGTTCCACCCGGGAGCTCCCGACGACGGCGCGGGCGGGGCGGAGGGTAGCCTGCCGCCCACTCCCGCCCCCGCGACCGGTCCTGACCTGCGATGCCTGTGAGTCCCACTCTCGACGCCCTCCCGGAGGCCGAGCTCGACGTCACCGTCGTGCTGCCGGTCCACAACGAGGCCGGCCACCTCGTGGCCGAAGTGGAACGCATCCGCACCGCCCTGGACGGATCGTCGTACACCTACGAGGTCATCGTGGTGGACGACGGATCGAGCGACGGCAGCGAGCATCTCGTCCACGAGCTCGAGGGCGTCCGGGTCATCCAGATGAAGCAGAACCGGGGCTCGGGCGCAGCCCGGAGGATCGGCACGGCGAGCGCGCGGGGCGAGGTCGTCGTCTGGACCGACGTCGACATGACCTACCCCAACGAGCGCATCCCCGAGCTCGTCGACGCGGTCGAGGGCTACGACCACGTCGTCGGGGCGCGCCGGACGGAGCAGGGCAGCCACAAGCTGCTGCGGACCCCGGCCAAGTGGTTGATCCGGCGTCTCGCGATGCTGCTGACGGACTCGCGCATCCCGGACCTCAACTCCGGGTTCCGCGCCTTCCGCCGTGACGTGGCCATGCAGTACCTGCACCTGCTGCCGGAGGGCTTCAGTTGCGTGACGACGATCACGCTGGCCTTCCTGACGAACGGGTACTCGGTGCGGTTCGTGGACATCGACTACTTCCCCCGTGCGGGCGAGTCGAAGTTCCACTGGTGGAAGGACACGCGCCGCTACCTCGTCCAGGTCGTGCGCATGTCGCTGATGTTCAACCCACTGCGGATCTTCGCGCCGGTCGGTGTCCTGCTCCTCCTGGTCGGGATCGGCAAGACCATCTACGACGTCGTCTCCGACCCGGTCACGATCGCGATCAACACCGTGGTGCTGCTGCTCGTTGCGGTGGTGACCCTCGTCGTCGCGTTCCTCAGCGACCTCGTGGTCCAGCTGACCAAGCCCCCGACCAAGATCCTTCCCGCGGCGACGTACGTGTCCGAGCCGGCTGCCGACGGGGTGGGCGTGCGTGCCGACAGCTGAGCGCACCGCCCTGTGGGTGGGCCTGCTCTGGTTCGTCGTCGCCTTCGTCGCGCTGATCGTGGTGTGGGGCTCACCTTGGCGCCTCCCGCACCAGTCCCCCGACGAGGCCGCTGCCGCTCACGCGATGCAGCTCGTCGCCGACACCGGCCGTCCCCTGCTGGCGGTTCCGTTCGATGACCCCGGGGGGCTCAGCCACCAGCGGCTGTGGGTGCGGATCGACGGCGCGTACACCCCGGCGTACCCGGCCGGCGCCTTCTACCTCTACGGACTGCCGCGGGTCGTGCCCGGCGGGGCGTGGCTACTTTTCCTGCTGCCCGCCGCCGGGTTGGCGGCGTACGCAGCCGGCACCGCTCTCGTGCTGCCGCGGTCACGCTGGCTCGCCGCACTCGTGCCGCTCCTCGCGTTCCCCGGCACCTACTGGGTGCTCCGCCCTTGGCACAACGTCTCGGCGGCGATCGCCCTGACGGGTCTGGGGCTCCTGGCCGCCACCTGGGCGTGGCGCCGGAACCGGACGCGCTGGTCGTGGGCGACGGTCGCCGCGGCGATCCTCGCGAGCGTGGTGCGCCCCGACCAGATCCACGTCTGGTTCGGCATCGCGCTGCTCGCCACGCTCGCCGGTGTCACCGATCGCCGCCGCGCGGCGCGGTGGACCCTGATCCACCTCGGCGCCGCTGCGCTCGCGTTCGGCCTGGTGATGCTCGGCAACGTCGCCGTGACCGGTGACCCGTTGACCACGCCGATCGCCTTCCTCGACTTCCCCACCAACATCCAGCCTGCCGCTCTGGGTCTGCCGACGCCGTGGGCCGAGCTCGCGCTGATCGTCGCGCCCCGCGGCTGGCCCGACTGGTCCAACGTCGCCACCCAGTTCGGCAAGTACGGCCTGGCGTTCGGACCCATGGCCGGCGTCACCGTCGCCGCCATCGTGGCCGCGGGGCTGGGACTGCGACGCCTGCGCCGGGACCGTCGAGGTCTGCTGCTCGCCATCGCGGGCGGGGCGCTGCTGCTGTGGTTCGCGATCTCGCGCGTGAGCGCGACCGACTACGGCGCCGCGTTCCCCGATCCGGGGTTGTCGCACACCTACCCCCGGTACACCGCCCTCGTGTTCCTCGCGGTCGCCGTCCTCGCCGTCACGGGGGTCGCGCTCGTCCGTCACCGCACCGCACGTGGGATCGCCGCTGCAGCGGTGGCGATCCTGGCGCTGCTCGGCGCCGGGTACGCCGTGACCGCACCACCGAACGAGGAGGGGCTGGCGTGGCTGCGAGGTCACCTGCGTGGAGCCGACCGGCTCGCCCACGCCGTCGACGTGGAGGCACCGGCCGATGCGTTCGTGTACTCGCTGCGAGCGGACAAGCACCTGTGGGGCGTACGCCCCGTCGGCCTGCTCCAGGTCGAACGCCCCGCCGCTCCCGGCCGCATCGCGACCGCTCGCGTCATCGCATCCCTGCTCGCCGCCGAGGCCGCGGGCTACCGTCCCGTCGTCCTCGAGCTGATCGGCGACGAACCCCAGGTGCTGATGGAACTCCTCACGCCGCACGGGCTGACGCTGCGTCGCACCTTCGAACCGCCCCAACTCGAGGGCGTCAACGACGCCCCGGCGTGGGAGGTCGTGCGTGGCTGATCGACCACGGGTGCTGGTCGTCACCACGAACTGGCCGCTGCGCCGGCGCGGCGACCGCACCGGCGTGTTCGTGTACGACCCCGTCAAGGCGCTCGAGGACGAGGTCGACTTCACCGTCGTGATGCCGCTCGACGCCCAGGTCGCGGCGCGGTCCGAGCGGGACGGGACCGTGGCCGTCCACCGGTTCGGCTACTGGTGGCCGCGTCGCAGCCAGCGGCTGGCTCACGGTGACGGCATCCCGAGCAACCTCCGACAGAGCCGGCTGGCGTGGGTGCAGCTGATCGGGCTGGTCCTCGCCACGATCGTCACGACGCTACGCCGCTCCCAGGGCACCGATCTGATCCACGCGCACTGGCTCCCGGTCGCGGTGCTCGCCTGGCCCGCCGCCAAGCTGCGCGGGGTTCCTCTGGTCGTCACCCTCCACGGCACCGACGTCACCCAGTTCCCCGACCGCATCGTCGCGTGGTCGCTGCGACGCGTGGACGTGGTCGTATCGGCCCACGACGACCTGCTCGCCGAGGCGGAGCGGCTGGCCCCGAGGACACCGCGGCTCCGCATCCGCCACCTCGTCGAGCCACAGGAGGCCGACCCGGAGGCGGTGCGCGCCGTCCTCGGCGATGGCCCCATCGTGCTGTTCGTGGCGCGGCTGTCTCCCGAGCGTGATCCGGTCACGTTCGTCCGTGCCGCCCGACACGTGCTCGACGCGGTCCCCGCGGCTCGGTTCGCGGTGGTCGGCGAGGGACCGGAGCGCCCCGCCGTCGAGGCCGAGATCGCCCGCCTCGACCTCGGGGACGCGGTCACGGTGTTCGGCCACCGGCCCGACGTGTGGAGCTTCCTGCGCGCGGCGACGGCGTTCGGGGCGCTCAGCGATCGCAACAACGCGTGGGTCACCGCGATGGTCGAGGCGATGGTCGCCGGCGTCCCGGTGGTGGCCACGACGGCGGGCGCGACGGCCGAGGCGCTGCACGACGGGGAGGACGCGCTGCTGGTCCCTGTCGGCAACCCCGAGGCCGTCGGGGCGGCGTTCGCCAGGCTGCTGACCGATCCCGGTCTCGCGCAGCGCATCGCGGCCGGGGCGCGGCGCACGCTCGAAGACGAAGGGTTCGACCCGGCCCACGTCCGCCGCCAGATGTCACAGCTGTATCGCGACCTCGCGGACGGGACGCTTCCGTGACGCCGCTGTCGTGGCGCGAGCTGGTCCGAGGCGCCCCGCGCGTCATCTGGCTGCTCGGCGCCTTGCACGTCTTCATCGCGGTGTTCTACGCGTTCGCTGTGCCGCTGTGGCACGCCCCCGACGAGCAGGGGCACGTCGACCTGGTCCGCACCGTCGGAGAGGACCTGGGGTTCCCCGAGCACGACGGGCTGCAAGTCAACCGCCAGATCCTGGCGTCGCTGCCGATCGTCGCGCTCGTGCCGGTCGAGTGGCGTGTCGCCTTCGAGGATCCGTGGACGGGGCTGGCAGCCGACGACGCCCTGCCACGGTCGGCGCGGCCGTCGTTCGACGAGCTCGCCCCGGACGGACCCTCCGGCACACCGAACCACGTCGTGAACCACCCGCCCCTGTACTACGGAGGGCTGTCCGCGGTCGCCACCGTGACGGCGTCGCTCGTGCCCGGTTCCGGGGGATGGTCCTGGGATCAGCAGGTGAGCTGGCTCCGCCTGCTGAACACGCTGCTCGTGCTGCCGCTGCCGCTGCTGGTGTGGGGGACGGCGATGCGCCTGACCGAGCGCCGTCGCATCGCGGTCTCGGCGGCGGTCGTGACGCTCGCGGTCCCGATGTTCCACCACATCACGGCGTCGGTGAACAACGACAACCTGCTCAACCTCGCGACCGCGGCCCTGCTGTTCACCCTGAGCTACGTGTGGACGGGCGACCTGACCCGCCGGACAGCAGGGTGGGTCGGCCTAGTGGCCGGCGTCGCGTTGCTCGCCAAGGCGTTCGCGCTGGGGTTCCTGGTCTGGGTCGCACTGGCCTACCACGTCGGGACCTACCGGGCCCGGGTGCGAGGCGCGACGTCGACGGCCCAGGGCGCCGGGGCGCTGAGCGTCGCCGGGGTCGTGACGCTGGTGGCGGGGGGCTGGTGGTACGTCGTGCAGCTGATCACCGAGGGCACGCCGGTGCCCAGATTGCGGCTTGACGCCGTCGCGCAGGGCTTCGACCCCGACGAGGGCTGGTGGGCGTGGTTCTTCGTCCGCCAGATGACGCGCAAGTTCTGGGGCTACTTCGGCATCGAGCAGTTCCAGATCCCGTGGGCGCTCATCCTGCTGGGTGTCGCGGTCGTCGTGGTCGGCGTCGCGGCCTCGTTCGGCGGCCGGTGGGTGGTGCAGCGGTGGCGTTGGGCGGAGCCGCTGCTGCTGCTGACGCCGTTCGTCACCACCCTGGCCATCGTCGTGTACGGAGCCTGGGACGGCTACGCGACCACCGGGTTCACCACCGGCGTGCAGGGCCGCTACCTGTTCACCGCCTTGCCGGGTGCGGCCGTCGCCGTCGCCGTCGGCTGGGACCGGCTAGCGGCACGTTGGACGCCCCTCGCGCTGCTGGTCCTGGTCGCGACCCTCCAGACCGCCGGAGCGGTGACGGTGGTGTCGGGCTACTGGGCTGGTGACGACCTTCTGGCCAACCTGCGCTCGCTGCTGGCGTGGTCGCCGTGGGAACCGGAGCTGATCGTGCTGTCCTGGCTGGTCCTGGTCGCGCTCGCCGTCGGCGTGGCGCGCGACGTGCTCGTCACGACCCGGGAGGCCATCAGTGGAAGCGACGGACCTCCACCCGGTGCTCACCCACCTCGACGAGCGTGAGGTGCTCCGACGCCTCGAGGTAAGAGCTGAGCAGCGCCCCCTGCGGCTGGTCACGACCGCCCTCGACGAGCAGCAGGTAGCGGCGCCCCGCCGGTAACACGTCCTGGCGGTCCGGTGCAGGCGGGGCGCCGAAGTGCTCGGTCGTGCACCCCGAGTACCACGTGACGATGGGCACCGGCCAGGCGAGGACGCCGCAGGGCTCGTCGTCCGCGTCGGCGGCCACCGCCTCAGCCGCAGCCACGATCGCGGTGCGGTCCTGGGCCACAACGATCACCCGGTGCCGCGCCTGCAGGTAGCCGGTTCCGGCTGCACCGACCACCAGCAGCGCCACAGCCACCGCGACGACCCGGCGACCGGACGTCGCCTCGGCGAAGGCGACGGCGGTCGCGATGCTGAGCAGCGTCACCGTGTGGATCAGGAAGCGGGGATCGGGTCCGCTCGCGAACGCGACGAGGACCGCCCCGCCGACCGCCGGCACGAGGAGGAACAGCGCCAACCGGCGGCGCGCCCCACCGGCCCAGCCGATCCAGCTGACCGCCGCAGCGGCGCCGACGAGCACCGCCACGAGCCCGGCGATCCCCGCGAGCGTCCACGGGATCCAGCCCAGGTACGTCGCGAGTGTCTCCCCTGGCACCGAGGGCGGGGCGAGCTGGTCGGCGAGACGGAGCACACCGAGTGCCTCACCCGTCCGGGCACGGGACCACAGAAGGTGCGCGCCGAAGCCCACCAGTCCCAACGCGGCGGCGGCTGCGGTCACGGCGGGGGCGCCGACCAGACGCCGCCACCAGAGGGCGGCGGCCGTGGCGACGGTCACGAGGATGTAGACGAGCGCGCCGTAGCGCACGACGAACGCGCTCGTCAGCAGCAGCGGGGCGGCCAGGAGCCCCCATCCGGGGGTCGCGCGAACCTCGAGCTCTCGCCACAGCACCCACGCGCCCGCGAGCAGCAGCGCCGCCGCCGGGACGTCGGTCAGCAGCTGCGACGAGCGCACGAGAACGGATGGCGATGCCGCGACGAGCGCGGCGGCAAGGGCCGCCGCTCGCCCACGCCACGGTGACGAGTTGGTGACCGTCGCCGTGAAGCCTGCAACGACCAGGAGCAGCGCCACGCCTCCGAGCAGCCCGACGACCCGGACGGCGGCGGCCACACCGGTCACCGTGAGCGGCGCGGACAGGAGCGGCAGGCCCGGCGGACGGTGCAGACCCCAACCGGTCTGCGGGAAGTCGGCCAGCAACCCGCGACCGCGGAGGGCGTAGACGGTCTCGTCCCACTCCAGCGGCGCACCTATCGCGATGAGCGAGGTGGCCGCGATCGCGAACACGAGGACGACGGCGAGTGTGACCGGACGCCGGAGGTCAGCCCCCGGCATCGGTCGGGCTGGGCTCCGGGGACGCCGTCGGCTCTGCCTCCTCCGCGGCCGCATCACGCGCGGCAGCGGCACCCTCGACCATCGCGACCCGGACCGCGTCCACGACCGTGTCACGGATCGCGACCGGCCCGCCGGAGACGAGCAGCTGCGGGTGCTCCCAGCCGAGTTGCACGAGCCAGTCGGGGTGTTGGCCCGAGTCCCACGGGGAGCGGGCGCCGTCGTACTCGCTGGGTACGAGCAGGAGCCGACCTCCCAGCCGGGCCGCCAGCGGTCCGGCCGACAACCCGTCGGGGTAGTTCGTGCCGGTCGCGAGGACGACGATCTGCTCCTCGGACGCGTCGATCGACGCCACCTGGCGGCTCGTGCCGTAGCGGTCATCGCCGGCGAGACGGGAGGTCGTGTAACCAGCGGATGCGAGCTCCTCCTCGACCGACGGAGGGATAGTCGCCGGGCCGCCGACGATGGCGACGTTGGCGGGCTGCCAGGCCTCGAGTGCGGCCCAGGTCTCCGCAGGGACCACGTCGGTCACGATGAAGACCGGGAGCGGGGCGCCCGAGCCGCCGCTGCGCGCGGCCAGGCTCGCCACCGCCAGCGCATCGGCCCACTCGCGGGTGGGGTGCTCGGGGAACTGACCACGCACGATGAGCGCACCCGTCTCGCCCTCCGCGGGGCGAGGCAGCAGCTCGGCGATGAGCGCCGCGGTCTCGAAGCGGTTGGCGCCATCCAGCCGTCGCACCTCGGCGACGTCGGACAGCTCCTCGAGCGCCTCCTCGACCTGCTGCGACAGCGCCGCCTCTCCGCCCAGCATCACGACCTGCGTGGCGCCGAGCCGGTCGATCTCGGCCGCGGTCGCGGCGGCCAACGCGTCGGAGGGCGTGATCAGCAGTGGGGCGTCGAACGTGCCAGCCAACGTGCTGCCGGCCAGCGCGTCGGCCGGGTTGTCAGAGCGCGCCACGACGACAGTCGCCGCGTCGGACCAACCTCGCTGTGACAGCGCGACGCTCGTCGCGACCCGCTCATCTCCCGCGAGGCGCTGGGGGACGAGGTGGGCATCGGGGATGTACTCACCGACGTGGACGAGTCCCGACCGCAGACCGAGGACCGACCGGATGCGCTCGCCCGAGTAGCGCTTCTCGACCCGTTGCCCGGACCCATCCGTGCCGACGGCGAGCACACCACCGCCGTCGAGGGCTGAGGGTCGTCCGCCGGGTCCTCGACGGTCGACCTCGATGGAGGTGAACGTCTCCAGGCCGAACGCCTCGGCGAGTTCGGCGTGGCTGAAGCCACGGGACCAGCGCTGGTAGGGGTTCAGGGGGTCCTCGGGATCGGCGGCGATCTCCCAGCGGGAGACGTCGACCGCCTGGAGGTAGGGGATCGCGCTGCCCCAGACGTGCTGGACGTTCTCGCTCCAGCCGCCGTGGCTCGAGGAGTAGAACGCCGAAACGGTGCTGGTCGTATCCGTCTCCGGATCGGTGTAGGTCAGGACCTGACCGGCGGTCGCGTCGACCGCATCCCCCCACCGCCGCTCCGTGTCGGCCTCCTCCTTGTCGAAGCCGGCGTAGTACTGGTCGGTCGTGTCGGGGCGCAGGTCGCAGCGGCAGGAGGGCACGCCGTTGGGGCCGTAGACCGCCGCGCGTTGATCGATCTGCGCCAGCGCGTAGCTGCGCGCCGCGATCGCCTGCGCCCGCAGGGCAGCGGGCTCCCAGGAAGACGGCACCTCGGCGAGTCCCCACAGGTAGCGGTCCATCGCCTCGTGGTCATCCGTGGGGGTGATGTGCTGCACGACGAAGACCGTCCCACCGCCCTCCGACGTGTAGTCGAACTCGGTGAAGCCCCACTTGACCCGTCGCCCCGACTCGACGATACGCACGACCGTGCCGTCGTGCATGGCACGCAGCCGGTCGTAGATCACATCGCCGCCGCGCCAGCGCTCGTTCCCGTTGCCGTCGCGCAGGACGAAGTCCGTCGAGTCACCATCCGCCTCGACGATCCACTCCTCGCCGGCGGGGATCACGACCTCGGTAGGCGAGCACGAGGTTGCTTGCTCGTTGCAGAGGTGGATCGGGACATCGGCGCCACCGGAACCGGCGGCGGTCGTGCGGTAGACCGTGGTGAGGTCGGTGGTCGCGCGCAGGCCGATGCGGATAACCGCTGGCATCGCGGCGGAGTCGATCCGGCTACCGGGGTAGGACGTCGCGAGGATGGTGCCGTGGGTGCAACCCAGGAGCGCCGCTCCCTGCGTCGCGTACTGGCTCATCCCGACGCCGTGGCCGAAGCCACCCCCGTTGAGCACCACGTCGGGATCCTCGGCCGCTACGGCCTCGCTGGTGAGGAAGGCGAGATCCATCCCGCCGGCGGGGAGGCAGTCGGGGCCGTCGGCGGGAGCCGCGGCGACCGGTGTCGGGACCCCAACCGGTACGAGCACGAGCGCCAGCAGGGCCGCCAACATCGGCCACGCGGGGTGCCGGGGAGTGCTCACAAGCCTCAGTACCTCACAGGAGTTGACAACCACCACCCGCCTAGGGTAACGCTGGAACCCATCGCTGCGGTTCCGGGGGCGCGCTCAGCCGGCAGCGGGCGGGTGTCGCGCCCCGTCGTCGAGGCGCTCGCCGGCGGCGACGGTCTGCCCTGATCCGAGGACCACGTTGGTCCCCAGCCGGGCACCCGACTCGATCCGGCACCCGCGGCCCGCGATCAGGCCCTCGGCGACGACCGCCGGACCGACGTGCACGTCCTCGTGCAGGATGCACGACCCGAGACGGACGCGCTCACCGACGTCGCAGGCTCGGCCGACCACCGTGCCTGGACCGACCACGGCACCCGGGCGGATGCGCGCCTGCTCCAGCACCAGAGCGGGGGCGTGGAGCGTGGCCTCCGGCGCCACGTCGGCGCCGTCGGCGATCCGCAGACCGGGCTCCCGCTCTGGCACGCGGGTCACCGACGGCCAGCGGAGCTCACCGTTGAGGGCGAGCCGGTGCCCCTCGCGGTAGCGCCGGGGCGTGCCGAGGTCGGCCCACACCCCCTCCCACACCACTCCCTCGAGGTGGCCACCTCGTCGGATCAGGCCAGGGAACACGTCGCGCTCGAAGCTGAGCGGACCTTCGGGGTGGGGCTGCAGGACGTGCGGTTCCAGCAGGTACGTGCCCGCGTTGATGGCGTCCTGACCCGGCAGCGTCCCCTCTGGCGGCTTCTCGACGAACCGCGTGATACGCGTGCCGTCGCGAACGGCCACGCCGTAGCTCGAGGTGTCCTCGACGCGGGTGAGGACCATGGTCGCGTCGGCACCGGAGCGCGCGTGCGCCGCAGCGACGCTGGCGAGGTCGACGTCCGTGAGGATGTCCCCGTTGAGCACGAGGAAGCGGTCATCGAACTGGTCGATGACGCTGCGGACGCCCCCGGCGGTATCCAGCGGTTCGGGCTCGGGGACCGAGGAGAGCTCGATGCCGAGCTGCGCGGCCGGCCCGCGGAGGCGGTCGAACGGCTCGGTGATCGCGCCGACGACCAGCAGGACCCGGGCGACGCTCGCCGCTGACAGTCGCCGCAGCACGCCGAGCAGGAACGGCTCGCCGCAGAAGTCGAGCAGCGGCTTCGGGGTGTCGTAGGTCAGCGGCTGCAGGCGGGTACCACGCCCGCCAGCGACGATGAGCGCGACCCTCGGAAGGTGGCTCGAGCCCGCGTCACTCACCGGTCGTGCTCCGTCCCGTCCGAACCCGGACGAAGGCGTCCCAGGCGAGGACGAGGACGATCCACGCGCCCAGTCCCAGCCGGATCAACGGACGCAACACCCGACCAACGCCCCGGGCGTACGCACGGCCGTAGAACCGATCCAGGCTCTTGGCGTGTTCCACGACCATCTTCGCGCGTCGTCCTTGGGTGGACGCGCCCACCGAGTGCACGACCTCGGCGCTGGGCTCCCAGCGGACCCGCCAACCCTCCTGGCGCAGGCGGTACCCGAGGTCGACGTCCTCGACGTACATGAAGTAGGCAGGGTCGAACCCGCCGACCTGTTCGAAAGCGGCGCGTCGGAGCGCGACCGCGCAGCCGGACAGCCAGTCCACCTCCTTCGGGGCCGACGGGTCCTCGTCGGTCATGCGGTACGTGCGGGTCCAGCGGTTGTCGGGCCACCACAGCCCGAGGAGCGCGTGGCCAGCCGCCTGGCCCAGCGACGGGAAGCGGCGGGCGCTCGCCTGTCGCCGTCCATCGGGGTAGCGCACGAGCGGACCCACCGCGCCGACGCCCGGATCGGACTCGAGGACGTCGGCCAGCGCCGACAGCGACCCCGCGGTGAAGCGCGTGTCGGCGTTCGCGACGACGACCACGGGGGCCCGCGTCCGTGCCACCCCGGCGTTGGCTGCCCGTCCGTAGCCGATGTTGTCGAGCGCGAGCACCGTGGCTTCGGGGTAGCGGGAGCGGACCGCTTCGGCGGTGTCGTCCGTCGAGCCGGTGTCGACGAGGACGACCTCGTCCGCGCCGGCGTCGGTCAGGGTCGCCAGGCACGCGAGCGCCTCGTCCCGCGTCTCGTGCGAGACGATGACGACGGCGATCCGCGGCTCGGGAGGAGGCACTAGGACTGACCGATGCCGATGAGCGCGATGCCGGCCATGATCAGCACGCCGCCGACCCAGACGGTCACGCCGGGGCGCTCACCGAGGACGATGACGCTGAACAGCAGGATCAACACGTAGCTGAGGCTGACCACCGGGTACGCGGTGGACAGGGGCAGTCGCGACAGGGTGATCAACCAGAACACCGCCGACAGCGCGAACGCGATCAGACCGAACGGGACCTGCCACGTGACGATGACCTTGCCGATCAACGTCCCGAGTGCACCGGCTCCCAGCTCGTCGATGCGGCCGATGCGCTCCATCCCCGCCTTCAGGAACAGCTGACCCGCCGTGGCGAGCGCGACCGAGGTGAGCAGGATCGCCACCGTGCCCATCAGGCGGCCTCCCCCAACTCGTCCACCAGCGCGGCGAGGCCGTCGCGCCAGTGGGGCAGCTGCGCCAACCCCGAGCCGATCGCGTGGCGGTTGTCGAGCACGGAGTACGCGGGGCGGGGAGCGGGACGATCAAGCTCGTCGGACTTCATCGGAGACAGAGCGACGTCGAGCCCCGCGAGCTCGAAGGTCGCGGCGGCGAGCTCGAACCAGCTGCACGTGCCGCTGTTGGTGCGGTGGTAGGTGCCGTAGCGGCCACTGACCGACAGCTCGCGGATCGCCGCCGCGAGGTCGCGGGTGAAGGTGGGGGAACCGGTCTGGTCGTCGACGACACGGGCCTCCCCCCGATCCCGTCCGACACGGAGCATGGTCCGGACGAAGTTGTTGCCGCGCGCCCCGCACACCCACGACGTCCGAACGATGTAGTGCGCCGGCAGGGTCTGGCGCACGAGCATCTCCCCGGCCGCCTTGGAGCGCCCGTACTCGCTGGCCGGACAAGGAGCGTCGATCTCGCGGTACGGCCGATCAGCGACCCCACCGAAGACGTAGTCGGTGGACAGGTGCACCATCGCAGCGTCCATCAGGTCGGCCGCACGGGCGAGCCACCACGGGCCGAGCGCGTTGTCACGGTGGGCGCGGTCGGGGTCGGACTCACAGCCGTCCACGTCGGTCCACGCCGCGCAGTTCACGATCAGCTCGGGGCGGAGGTCGCGGACCGCAGCGACCACATCCGGTTCGACCGCGATGTCGAGGTCGGCGTGTGTGAGGGGCGCGACATCGTGATCGTCGAACGCATCGACCACGTCCAGGCCGAGCTGGCCGCCGGCTCCGGTGACGAGCACCCTCACTCGGCATCCTCGCCGTTGGCAGAGGGCGCGAGGCCGCGCCGAGCTGACGCGCCGTGCTGCTTCAGGGGACGCCACCACCACTCGTTGTCGCGGTACCAGGCGATGGTCCGGTCGAGCGCCTCCTCGAAGCCCTGTTCCGGCTTCCACCCCAGCTCGCGGATCCTGGTGGCGTCGACCGAGTACCGCAGGTCGTGACCGGGGCGGTCCGGGACGAACTCGATCATCTCCTCGCCGAGCCCGAAGCGATCGAGGATGGTGAGCGTGAGCTCGCGGTTGCTGAGCTCGTTGCCCGCCCCGACGTTGTAGATCGCGCCCGGCTCACCGTCGGTGAGAACGAGCCACTGTGCCGCGGCGTTGTCGACCACGTAGGTCCAGTCACGCACGTTGCGACCGTCGCCGTAGAGGGGGACCTTCAACCCGTCGATGAGGTTGGTCACGAACAGCGGGATGACCTTCTCGGGGTAGTGGTAGGGCCCGAAGTTGTTCGTCGTGCGCGTGACGGTGATCGGGAACCCGTAGGTCTCGAAGTACGCGCGGGCCAGCAGGTCGGCACCGGCCTTGGACGACGAATAGGGGCTGTTGGGGAAGAGGCCGTCGTTCTCGTGGAAGGAGCCGTCGTCG
Organism: Actinomycetota bacterium; assembly: GCA_019347575.1. Lineage (NCBI taxonomy): Bacteria > Bacillati > Actinomycetota > Actinomycetota bacterium. The sequence continues at coordinate 14,664 of JAHWKY010000010.1, forward strand.
ATCGAGCCGTACACCTCGTCGGTGCTGATGTGCAGCACACGGTCGACCTGGTGGCGGCGCGCCACCTCGAACACGACACCTGCCCCGGTCACGTTGGTGTGCAGGAACTCGACCGGACCCTCGATCGAGCGGTCGACGTGCGACTCGGCGGCGAAGTTCACGACCGCGTCGTGACCCTCCATCGCGTCGGTCACGTGATCGAGATCGCAGATGTCCCCCTGAACGAACGCGTACCGCGGGTCGTCGCTGTGGTCCTGCAGCGAGGCGAGGTTGCCGGCGTAGGTCAGTTTGTCGAAGTTCGTGATCCGCACGTCGTCGGTGGTGGCGAGGACGTGGCGGATGAAGTTGGCGCCGATGAAGCCAGCACCACCAGTGACGAAGACGCGCACGCGGACCTCCTAGCTCTGACCCGGGACCTCGACCTGGCTGTGATCGCCGAGCATGAACCGGTATGCCGCCGGCTTGCGCGCGCCTCGCTCGATCGCGACCTCGCGCCCGAGCAACGACCCCTCGATCCGGGGGATGTGGCGCACCACACAGCGTTCGAGCAACACCGAGTGCTCGATCTCGGTGTGGAGGAGGTAGCAGTCGGCTCCGATCGAGGTGAAGGGCCCGACGTAGCTGTCCTCGAGGATCGTCCCCCGCCCGATCGCCGCGGGGCCACGCACACGTGAGTTGATCAGGCGGGCGCCTTGCTCGATGACGACCTCGCCCACGACCTCGGACGAGCTGTCGACGTCGCCGTCGATGCGCCGGGGCAGCGTCCCGAGGACGATGCGGTTGGCCTCGAGCAGCTCGTCCTTCTTGCCGGTGTCCAGCCACCACCCGGTCACGATCGAGGCCCGCACGGTGCTGCCGTCGTCGATGAGCTGCTGGATCGCGTCCGTGATCTCGAGCTCGCCGCGCGCGGACGGCTCGATGCGCTTGGCGGCATCGAAGATGGCGGGGGTGAACAGGTAGACGCCGATGAGCGCGAGGTCGCTGGGCGGGCGCTCGGGCTTCTCGACCAGACGCACGATGTTGCCCTCGTCGTCGAGCTCCGCGACCCCGAAGCGCTCCGGGTCGCCGACGTGCTTGAGCAGGATCTGCGCGTCGGGGCGTCGCTCCTCGAAGTCGGCGACGAGCGGGGCGATCCCGCCCTCGATGAGGTTGTCCCCCAGGAACATGACGAAGTCATCGTCGCCCAGGAAGTCCGCGCCGGTCAGGAGCGCGTGCGCGAGCCCCAAGGGGGCGTCCTGGGGGATGAAGGTCGCCTTGATGCCCAGGTCGGAGCCGTCCCCGACCGCCGAGCGGATCTCGTCCGCGGTGTCACCGACGATGATCCCCACGTCGGTGATGCCCGCATCGCGGATCTGTTCGAGACCGTAGAAGAGGATCGGCTTGTTGGCCACGGGCACGAGCTGCTTGGCGCTCGTGTGCGTGATGGGGCGCAGGCGCGTCCCTGCGCCACCAGCCAGGACGAGTGCCTTCACATCGAACTCCTCGGGTCCTCAGTCGACAGCCGCGGGCGCAGCTCCGCCGGCGGGCTCGGTGGCACGGTCCCGCGCCGACGCATCCTGACCGCTGCCGTGTGCGTCCACCCAATCGGCCCCGACGACGACGACCACGTCGACTCCGGGAGGGACCTCGCCTTCCTCCACGCTGGCGCCGGGGAACGCCCCGGCAACGAGATCGGCCTTCGCTCGCTCGCCGGCGGCGTGACGGATCACGGTCGTGGCGACGTCGAAGCTGTCAGCGTTGCCCACGCTCGAGACGACGAAGCCCCGGTCCTCGAGCCACTGCTCGACCTCCGCCGCGAGCCCGCTGGTACCGACACCGTTGAGGATCTCGAGCTCGACATCTGCGGGAGCGAGGTCTTCGACCTCGTCCTGGCCGACATCGGGCATCGGGCCGCCCTCGCGGAGTGCCTGGAACAGCGCCTCCGCTCGTTCGGGGTGGGCGTACACGAACGGGCTCTGCCAGTACCCCGGGACCGAGCGTGTCTCGAGCTGCTCCGGCGTCAGATCACGGAGGGAGTTGGCCAAGCGCAGCATGTCGCGGGCGCCGAGATCGCGATCGGTCGTGATGGCAGCCGCGACCGCATCGATGAGCCCCTTCAGCTTGAACGGGTTCAGCAGGGTGCCGGCGGACGTGAGCTTGTCCATCGCCTGGCGGATGAAGTACTGCTGCCGCGCGATGCGTCCGAAGTCCCCGCTGCCGAACTCGTCACTTGCCTGCCGGGCACGGACGAAGCCGACCGCTTGCTCGCCGTCCAGCTCGTGGCAGCCGGGCGGGATGTTGGCACCCGCGTAGGCGTCGACGAGGCCGTTCTCGGTGCACACCTCCACACCGCCGATGGCGTCGGTCAGGCGGAGGAAGCCGGCGAGGTCGACCTCGACGTAGTGGTCGATCTCGACCCCCGTGTAGTCCTGCACCGTCGCGACGAGCGCGTCCGCACCCCCGCGTGACTTGATCGAGTTGAGCTTGACGGGCTCGCCCTCGTAGGCCACGCGCAGGTCGCGCGGGAACGACACGATCGCGACCTGCTCGCGAGCTGGACTGACCTGGACGATCATGATGGTGTCGGTGAGGTCGGTGCCGACGTCCTCGGTGCCCAGGCGTTCGAGCTGCTCGTCGGTCAGGCCCTCGCGGCTGTCGGCGCCGACCAGCAGCACCGTCAGCGTGCCCTGCAGCGGCTGGCCCGCGAGGTCGTCCTCGAGCGCAGGGAGTTCGACCGTCTTGATCCGGCTGTTGGCGTACTTCCAGAGTCCCAGCCCGACGGCGACGAGCAGGATGCTGAGCGCGGCGACGGCGATCGCGACCACGCGCACGGTCCGCCCCCAGTCGCGCTTCTTGGCGACGCGGACGGACTTGAACAGCGGCGCGCTCGGTCCGGTCACAGGTCGGTGGCTCCGGGTCGGCGTCCCCGGCCTCGGGGTTGGAGGTGGTGCGGGCGGGACGGGTCCTGATCGTGCCCCGGGAGCGGTCCCGTCGCGCCGGCGGTGACGGAGGGACCGAGGCCGGAGCGTAGCATCGCGCTTCGACCCTTCCTCTGTGCTACCGCTTCGCTACTTGAGCACTTCCCTTACTGTCATGGAAGGCAATCCCCTGCGTCTCGGAACCCGCCCCGGACAGCTCGATGCCGCCGCCGACCTCGCTGCCGCGCTGCGGGCGGCAGCCGCACAGCTGGGACACCGCCCCGCCGTCACCGTGCTAACGCCCGACCGTCGTGAGGAGCAGGGCTTCACGTCGCTGGCGCAGTGGGCGTCCAAGGGCGCGCACCTCCTGGAGTACGAGTTCGGGTTCGACGTGGGTGCGCGCGTCGCCCTGGCCCCCGCGCCCGGCTGGCCGCTCGTCGCGGTGTGCCTCGCGTGCTGGTGGTCGGGCGTGACGGTCGTGTTCGACGGGCCCGGCGATCTCGTGGTCGCACACCTCGACCATCCCGTGCCGGACGGCTCCGACGTGCTGTGGATCGGCGACGCGGTCGATGGCACGCCGGTGTCGGACACGACTGGCGAACCGTGGTCCGTGGCCGTGCAGGCCTTCCCCGATCAGCCGCCACCGGCGCGCGCCGGTTCCGACGTGCTCGCGCTGCAGGTCGGGGACCGGACGTGGTCGCACGCGGAGCTGATCGCGGCCGCGGGGCGCTGGGACCAGCCGGGCCCGCTCGGCGTCACCGCCAACCTCGACCCGCTCGACCTGGTCGTGGCGATGGCGGTCCGACCGCTGGCGACCGGCAACCCGTCGGTGCTCGTGCGGGGCGTGGACACATCCGCCGCGAGCGGTGAGGGTGTGACCGACTGGGCGTGAGTCCAGAGGACCTGCGTCGTCCCGGCCCCTAGGCTCCGGCTCCGTGGCCCGCCGGATCCCGACCCGTCTCCCCGCACCTGTGCTCGGCCTGGTGCGGGCCTTCGGACTGCCCGTCACCGAGGTCACGAGGTACTGGCGGCAGGAACGGGTCGCCCTGGGGCGTGGGTTGCTCGCGCTGTTCCTCGCCGCCAACGCCGACCTCGCCGCGGGGATCGTGCTCGGGAAGGCCGAGTCCCAGGTGGAGGATCTGCCCGGTCTGCTCGTGCTGATCCCCGCCGCGATCGCCATGCGCGGCGCGACCTTCGGGGCGCTCGGGGCGCGCCTCGGCACCGCCATCCACACCGGCGAGTTCGAGCCGGACCTCGAGCGGGGCGGCTACCTGTGGCGCCAGCTCGAAGCGATCGCGGTCCTCACGCTCGTGACATCGGTCGAAGCGGCCCTGTTGGCCAAGGCGCTGAGCGTCGCTACCGGACTCGAGTCCGTGACGGTCTGGGACCTCGTCGCGGTGTCCGTCATCGGCGGCGTGCTGGCGTCGCTCGTGCTCGTCGTCGTGACGATCAGCCTCGCGCGCGCAGCGCAGCGGCGCGGCTGGAACATGGACGACGTCGGGGCCCCCGCGATCACCGCGACCGGCGATCTGTTCGCGGTGCCCGCCCTGCTCGTCGCCACCGTCCTGGCCCAGCGGGGCGCGATCACCCTGGCCGTCGGGATCGGCCTGGTCGTGGCCGGCGTCGTCGGCACCGCCTACGGATGGCGACACCGAGCCGCGGATGTCCGCCGCATCGTCAGGGAGTCGTTCATCGTCCTGACTTTCGCGGCAGCCGTATCGGTGTTGGCCGGGATCGTGCTCGAGTCGCGGAGCGAGCTGTTCACCGCCATCCCCGCCCTCCTCGTGCTGTTCCCGCCGTTCGTCGCGATGTTCGGATCGCTTGGCGGGATCCTGTCGAGTCGGCTCACGAGCAAGCTGCACCTCGGCCTGCTCTCACCCCGGACCTTCCCGGGCAAGATCGCGGCGCTGGACTTCTCCGTGACGTACCTGTTCACCGCCGTGATCTTCGCCTTCGTCGGGGCGGCGACGTGGGTCCTGGCATCGGTCCTCGGTCTCGATGCACCGTCGCTGGGACAGCTCGTGGGGGTCTCACTGGTCGGTGGGTTCTTCGGGACCACCCTGCTGTCGGCGGTCGCGTACACGGCCGCCACCGCGACGTTCCGGTTCGGCCTCGATCCGGACAACCACGCCATCCCGATCGTGACATCGGTGATGGATTTCCTGGGCATGTTGTGTCTCGTCGCCGCGATGGCGATGCTGGGAGTCGGATGACCATGCGAACACCACGACGCACCGTCAAGGAACTGCTCGTCGGGGCGAAGGACGCCGCCGAGTTGATGGTCGACCTCGCGTACGCGGCTGTCTTCTTCGGCGACGACGACCTCGCCTCCGAGGTGCTGCGCCTCGAGGAGAGGGTCGACGAGGAGCTGGTGGAGCTGCGCCACGTGTGCATGCTCGCCGCCCGGACGCCGGAGGACGCCGAGTCGCTCGCCGGCGTGCTCTCGATGGCGGTCAGCATCGAGGGCATCGCGGACGCCGCCGAGGACATCGCCCGGGTGGTGCTCAAGAAGCTCGGGGTCCCGCCCGAGCTCCGCGACGACCTCCGTCACGCGGCGGAGACGGTCGCTCGCGTGAAGATCCGGGAGGAGAACCAGCTCGAAGGTCGGCCGCTGCGGGAGCTGGAGCTCCCGGCCCACACCGGCATGTGGGTCATCGCGATCCGCCGCGACGTCGACTGGGTCTACGGCCCCGGCGGCGACGAGACCCTCCGCGAGGGTGACGTGCTGTTCCTGCAAGGGCCTTCCGAGGGCATCGACCTCGTCCGCCAGCTCGCTGGCGGGACCCCCCACGAGCTCCCGCCACCTTCGGAGTCCTCGAAGCTGTCGAACCTCGACCGTGCCGTCGACCTGCTCGTCGAGCTCAAGAACGCGAGCGAGGTTGCCGTCGGTCTGGCGTACTCGTCGATCCTCCTGCGTGACCCCAACCTCGCCGCCGAGGTGAGCGTCATCGAGGACAAGAGCGACGACCTCTACCACGAGCTCGAAGGGTGGGTGCTGCGGGCGGCGGCTGAGGTCGACGATCCCGAGGTCCTCCGCGGCCTGATCCACATCTCCTCGGCCTCCGAGCGCATCGTCGACTCGGCGCAGTCGATGACGCGGATCATCGAGGGCGACGAGGAGCCCCACCCGATCATCGCCCAGGCCCTGAGCCAGGCCGACGAGATCGTCGCCGACGCCATCGTCCACGCGGGGTCGGAGGTCGAGGGCCACTCGCTCGGGGAGCTGCGCATCCACACGGAGACCGGCATGGAGATCCTGGCGATCGAGAAGGCCGACAAGTGGGTCTACCGCCCGCGGTCCACACGCAAGCTCCAGACCGGCGATCGGCTGCTCGCCATCGGCCCCGAGGAGGGCGCCCCGCGGCTGCGCCAGCTCTGCGGCGATCCCCGCCCCCAGGGCGAGGAGGGCTGGACCGACCCTGACCCCGATTAGGAGGCCTGTCAGCCTGCGGGGGTGAACGTGCCCTCGAGGTGCCACACGCCGGTGAAGTTGTCGAACGGGCCACCGACGATCTGGCTGGTCCAGTTGAGGGTGTACGCGCCCATGGCGGTGTCGTAGTCACCGATCACTGGTGTGGTGTTGCCGGGCAGGTCGCCTCCCGGCTTGGGGCTGCCCTGGTTGAAGAACTGTCCGTTCCACGCCGCCGACAGCGCGCTGAGGTCGCCCTCCAGGTGGCCGTCAGCGCTCACCGAGAGCGTCGGCGGCGGTACCTCGATGCCGGTCTGGGGATCGACCGGGTTGGTGCCGACCGCGAAGTCGACCGCGAACCACCTCGCGGGTGCGGTGAGGGCGGCGGCCACCGCGTTGCCGGCATCGTCGAACACGGGGTCGGGGAAGGGCTGGTGCCGACCGGTAGCGAGGCCGCCGTCGCTGCCCGGCTCGAGCGGCACCCAGGTCTGGTCACCGCACGGTGAATCGCCGTTGGGTACGAACGGGCCGTCAGCGGGGTTGCCGCCGGACTGCACCATGCGGAAGTACGACCCGGCCGTGACCCCGGCGTCGGCGCACACCCCGGGATCGATCGCGAAGACGCCGACGAGCTCACCACCGGCGGCGGCTGCGGTCGGTGCGTCCGTCTGTCCACCCGCGGCGGGCGTGACGTCATCCCCACCACAGGCCACGGCTGCCAGGACGAGGGCGGTGAGGAAGGCGGCGAGACGGCGGATCACGGGACGGTCTCCTGCTCGGCGGAGCGGCGCGGCGTTCGGGCGGGCTCCGTGCCCGTCTCCCCCCCGCCCCGCGACCACCACGCCAGAGCGGCGACGAGGACGCCGGGCACGACGAAGAACCACGGGAACAGGGGGAACGGCGGCAGCGCGTCGATGCCCGCGAACTCCTCCACGTTGTCGGCCATCGCCCCGATCATGGGTGCCATGTCGGCGGCGATAGCCGGCCAGGCTGCCAGGAAGTCGTCGGTCGCGGGCAGATCTGCGGCCAGGGCGGTCGATCCCGGCACGTAGCCCGCCTCGGGGAGCAAGCACGTGCGCACCTCGCCCTCGAACGAACCGATGGTGACGAAGTAGCCCTGGATCGACGCGACGCGATCGCTCGTCATGAGCGGCCGGAGGTCGTCGATCATCTCGCCGCCGAGCGGGGCGCGCGTGAACATCTGGAAGGTCGCCGGAGCGGCGACGAGCGCGACGCCGAGACCGACGAGTCCCAGGACCGGACCACGAGCGGAGGATCCCGCACGCACACGACGCAGCGCGATCCAGCCGACCACGGCGATGGCGAGGCCCGGCAGGACGAAGAACCAGGGGAACAGGGCGAACGGCGGCAGCGCAGCCACGGCCGCGTAGTTGTCGACGTTGGCCTCGATGTCGGCGATCATCGCAGCCATGTCGGACTCGATGTCCGGCCACCGCTGCACCATCGCGTCGGTCGCGGGCAGCGGCTGCGACGCGGTCTGCGCCAACGCGTTGATCTCGCCGGTCGCGCGGCCGATCCGATCGAGGTGGCCGCTGAACCCGTCGAGGCGCTGCTCGGTCATGAAGGGCGCGAAGTCGGCGAGCATGCGCCCACCGCCCGGGGCGCGTGTGAACATCTGGAACACGACCGGCGCGGCCACGAGGCCCAGACCGATCGCGACGATGACGGCGAGGGCCGAACGGCGTCGGCGGTCGGTCCCGCCCCGATCCCGCCTGGAGGTCACGCGGCACCGCCACGCCGCCACGCGCCGAGCAGCGCCAGGGCCAGCGCCAGCGGGGCGATGAGCAGCGGGGCACCGGTGTCGGGCATCGAGTCGGCCTGGCGCGAGGTCGCGGCCTCGTTCGGTGTCGCAGCCGTGGACGGCGGGGCGTCCGACGTCGAGGAGGTGGTCGGGGCGGTCGTCGAGGTGGTGCAGGCGTCAGGGCCCGTGCCACGGAAGGTCCCCTCCAGGTGCCACACCCCCGTGAAGTTGTCGAACGGGCCACCCTGGATGCGGCTGCTCCAGGTGAGCGTGTACGCGCCGGTGGCGGGGTGGAAGGTCCCTGTGGGTCCCGACGTGCCGGACGGCGTCGAGCCGTCGGGCTTGGGCGCGCCCTGGTTGAAGTGCTGGCGGTTCCATGCCGCCGCGAAGGCACGGACGTCGCCGGTCAGCGACGCATCGCAGTCGAACGTGACGGTCGGCGCCGGCACGTCCACTCCGGTCTGCGGATCGGTCGGGTTCGTGGCGGTGGAGAAGTCGACCCCGAAGAAACCTTCGGGGCGCGTGATGCGGTCGGCCAGACCGCCACCGTTGGTACCGAACGCCGGCTGGGGGTGCGGCTGGTAGGTGCCGGTGAGGAGCCCACCATCGCTCCCCGGCGTCAACGGTGTGTAGGTATCGTCCCCGCAGTCCGAGTCGCCGTTGCTGACGTACGGCCCCGACTCGGGGCTGCCGCCGGGGTTGACCATCCGGAAGTACGACCCGGACGTCACCGCCCCGCCCGCACACTCGCCCGCGGCGATGCCGAAGACCCCCTCGAGCGCCGGGCTCCCGGACTGCGCGGTGGCGGCCGCTCCGGCATCAGCACGGTCCCGTGACTCGGGCAACTCCGGGAGAGGCGGGAGCGAAGGCGCCGCGCCGATCGCGAGCACGGCGAGCAACAGCAGCATCCGTGGCACGTCCCCTCCTCGTGGCCGACGTCGGTACGCCGCGGGACCAGTCTGGGGCGCGCGAGGGCCCCGCCGCGAAGCCGAAGGTGGGAACGGTCCGAACCCGCACCGTCAGAGCGCGTCGAGGACGCCTTCGAGGTCCTTCTTGTAGCGGCCGAAGCGTGGCTTGTGGAGCACGGACAGGGTCGCGCGGGGGCCGTCGAGGCCACGGCCGCGATCGACGCCGGCCTTGCCCACGCCGGGCCAGTCGAGCGGCACATGCTGCCACGCATCGAGGACGGGGACGAGGTAGAGCGGGGTCCCGTCGGGCAGCGACAGGTCCGTCTTCAGCCCCTTGTCGAGCAGCTGGCTGTGGATGTGGCGCAGCGCTTCCTGGGCGGGCTCGACCTTGCCCTTCGACAGCCCGTACAGCTCGAGGTCGGGGACATCGAACCGGGCCGCCCCGTGGGTGTAGACCCACCAGGTCCCCTCACCCTCGGCGTTGCTGCTGATCGCATCGGGCTGCTCCACCGCCCCGACCGCGATGCGGTTGAGCCACGCGAGGTCGCGGTCGACCTGCGCGGACAGGTCCCGCACCGCACGTACGCGGCCCTCGAGCTGTCTGGCCAGCGCCTGAACGAGCTGGGCCTGTCGCTTCATGCCCTGCTTCAGCCCGTCCCCACCGATGTAGGTCTCGGTGCGCAGCAACGGAGCCTCGTCGATGGCGTCGACGACGTTGCGCACGACCGCCTTCTGCATCCTCCCGCCCCAGTTCACCTCCTGGGCTTGCGCACCCTCGGTGCCGACCGGTGCGTGACGGTCCAGATCGCCCGCCTGGACCGCGGCGCGGATCACCTCCGCGACATCCTCGACGGCACGGTCGAGGACGAGGGCGATCCGACTCGTGTAGCGATCAGCCACGTCAGATGCTCAGCCCGAGTTCACGAGCGATGAGGATGCGCTGCACCTCCGATGTGCCCTCGCCGATCTCGAGGATCTTGGCGTCCTGGTAGAAGCGCGAGACCCGGAACTCGGTCATGAAGCCGTAGCCACCGAAGACCTGCGTCGCCTGCCGTGCAGCCTCGACGGCGCGCTCGGAGGAGTACAGCTTGGCGATCGCTGCTTCCTTCTTGTACGGCAGGCCCTCTCTCTTGCGCCAGGCGGCGTCGTAGTACATGAACCGTGCGGTCTGGGCCGACACCTCGAGATCGGCGATCTTGAACGCCACCGCCTGCTTGGCCGAGATCGGCTCGCCGAACGCCTCACGCTCGTTGGCGTAGCGCACGCACTCGTCGACGCAGCCCTGGATCAGGCCGACGGCGAGCGCACTGATCGCGATGCGGCCATCATCGAGGATCGACAGGAACTGGTGGAAGCCCTTGCCACGCTCGCCGAGCAGGTTCGCGGTCGGGACACGGACCCCGTCGAAGCTCAGCTCGCGGGTATCGGAGCCGTGCCAGCCGACCTTGCGGTACGGCGGGGCGACGGTGAAGCCTGGGGTGTCGACCGGGACGATGATCGAGCTCATCTCGTTCTCGCCGGTCCACGCCGTCAGCGTGCACACCGAGGTCATCTCGGTGCCGACGTTGGTGATGAACACCTTGCCACCGTCGATGACGAACTCGCCGCCCTCCTCCTTCGCGCGCGTCCGCGTGCCCCCCCACACGTCGCTGCCACCGCCTGGCTCGGTCAGCCCGAACGCGGCGAGCCGTTCGCCCTTGCACAGCTCGGGGAGCCAGGTCTGCTTCTGCTCCTCGGTGCCGAAGCGGTAGATGGGCTCGGAACCGAGCCCGACCGCCGCCTCGAGCGTGATACCCAGCGACTGATCGACCCGTCCGATCTCCTCGATCGCGAGGCACAGCGTGAGGAAATCGCCGCCCATCCCCCCGTACTCCTCGGGGTAGGGGATCCCGAACAGTCCCATGGCGCCCATCTGGCGCACGATCTGCACCGGGAAACGCTCGGCGGCGTTGAACTCATCGGCGGCAGGCGCGATCACGTCGTCCGCGAACGCGCGCACGACCTTGCGGAACTCGTCCTGTTCCGGAGCCAGCGCGAAGGACAGACTCACCGATGCTCCTCGGGGATGGGGGAGCGATGGTAGTGGCGACGAGTTGGTCCTCCGGAGCACGGACCTTCGCGCCTACCACTACCTGTCAGGACGAGCTGACCCGCGAAGACAAGGATCAGTCGTGCGCGGTCGTGATCAACTGACGTCGCCTGATGTCACGCGCACGAGCCCGTCAGGTGTCTGTACGACCAGCGCCCCGTCGGGGTCGACCGATCGAGCCACACCCTCGACCACGTCGCTGCCGGTCTCGACCCGGACCTGGTTCCGCAAGGTCACGCACCGAGCCTCGTAGGAGGCGAGCAGGATGCGGGGGTCGCGGCCGACGTCGAGGAGCCACGACGAGAACGCGGCCAACACGTCAGCCAGCACCTCCCAACGATCGACGTCCCTACCGGTGTGCTCGGCGATGCTCGTCCACCCTGAAGCCTCGCCGGACCGGTCCTCGCCACGCCAGTCGAGGTCGATCCCGGTACCCACGACCAGCACGCCACCTCCGGGGTTCTCGACCAACACGCCACCGCACTTGGCGCCGTCGATGAGGACGTCGTTGGGCCACTTGAGCTCGGCGCGACTGCCCTGGCGGCGGACGGCATGGTGCACAGCGAGCCCCGCGGCGAGCGGGACCAGCGTGGGGACGCTCGGCGTCTCGACGAGGCAGCTGCAGAGCAACGACCCCCCGGGCCGATCCACCCACGTCCGCCCCGCACGCCCGCGCCCCGCGGTCTGCCGGTCGGCGACGACGACCAGGCCCGGCGCGGCACCTGTGGCCGCGAGCTCGGCGGCCACGTCGTTGGTGGACGCGACCTCCTCGCGGTGATCGACGCGGTACCACGGCGAGGGCCCCTCGAGCAGGGCCTGAAGGCGGGGCGTGGGCAAGCCAGCTCCTCCGTCCGACGCGCCTGGCGCCACGCGGAGGCGCTCCTCGGCCCACCGCTAGGCTCGCGCCCCGCACACGCTAGTGCTCCCTTTCCCGGACGAGAGGTGCACCGTGGCCCAACCTACGACTGAGGAGAACCTCGCCGAGCTGCAGCGCCGGCGCGAGGAGGCGCTCGCGGGCGGCGGAGACGAGGCCATCGACAAGCAGCACGAGAAGGGCAAGCTGACCGCCCGGGAGCGTCTCGCGGAACTGCTCGACGACGACTCGTTCGTGGAGACCGACCGCTACGCCGTGCACCGCGCGACCGGTTTCGGACTCGACGAGAAGAAGGTCCTCGGTGACGGGGTCGTGACCGGTTACGGCACGATCGACGGCCGCCAGGTGTGCGTGTTCAGCCAGGACTTCACCGTCTTCGGCGGGTCGCTCGGGGAGGTGTTCGCCGAGAAGGTCGTCAAGATCATGGACATGGCCGCCAAGGTCGGCGTGCCGGTGATCGGCCTGAACGACTCGGGTGGGGCCCGCATCCAGGAAGGTGTGGTCTCGTTGGGAGGCTACGGCGACATCTTCCTTCGCAACGTGCGCTCGTCCGGGGTGATCCCTCAGATCAGCGCGATCATGGGACCGTGCGCCGGCGGTGCCGTCTACTCCCCCGCCATCACCGACTTCGTGTTCATGGTCAAGGACACGTCGCACATGTTCATCACGGGACCCAACGTGATCAAGACCGTCACCGGTGAGGATGTGACCTTCGAGCAGCTCGGCGGGGCCATGACGCACGCCGGCAAGTCCGGTGTCGCGCACTTCGCCGCCGAGGACGAGAAGGCGTGCCTGGACGACATCAAGTACCTGCTCAGCTTCCTGCCCCCGAACAACCTCGAGCAGCCGCCCCACGTCGACGTCGGCGACGACCCTGACCGGACCGTGCCGGAGCTGGACACGTTCATCCCCGACTCCAGCAACGTGCCCTACGACATGCGTGATGTCATGCGTCACGTCGTCGACGCGGCCGAGTTCTTCGAGGTGCACGAGCACTACGCCGAGAACATCGTCTGCGGCTTCGCACGGCTCGATGGGCATCCCGTCGGTGTCGTCGGGAACCAGCCGCAGTACCTCGCGGGCGTGCTCGACATCCACTCAGCCGAGAAGGCGGCGCGCTTCGTCCGCACGTGCGACGCGTTCAACGTCCCGCTGCTGACCTTCGTCGACGTGCCCGGGTTCCTGCCGGGCACCGATCAGGAGTTCGGTGGCATCATCCGCCACGGAGCCAAGCTGCTGTACGCCTACGCCGAGGCGACCGTCCCGAAGCTGACCGTCATCACCCGCAAGGCCTACGGCGGGGCCTACGACGTCATGGGCTCCAAGCACCTCGGAGCGGACGTGAACCTGGCGTGGCCGACCGCCGAGATCGCCGTGATGGGGGCGAGCGGGGCGGTCAACATCCTCTACCGGCGCGAGCTGGCAGAGGCGGAGGACCAGGAGGCGCTCCACGCTGAGTTCGAGGAGCGCTACCTGCGCGATCTCGCCAACCCCTGGCGTGCCGCCGAACGCGGCTACATCGACGACGTCATCGAGCCGGCCCAGACCCGAAGGGAGCTGATCCGCGCGCTGCACCTGACGCGTACGAAGCGCGAGAAGGGCCCGGCGCGCAAGCACGGGAACATCCCGCTGTGACGGGGACCTCCCAAGAACACGCCCGGATCGAGGTGGTTGGCGGCGGCGAGCCCACCGCCGAGCAGGTCGCGGCGCTGGCCATCGCGCTCACGCCCGTCGGGGTCCCGGAGCTGCCGCGGTCGCACGCGTCCGGGTGGCAGCGCGCCGCGCTCCACGAGGGGGTCGGGGCGCGCCCCGTCAGCTGCCGTGCCGACGTCGAGCTGCTTTGACGAGTGGAACACCGTCGTGGCTGGCTGCGCTCGTCCAGGCCACGACCGGCCACCGATCCGCCCGTCCGTGTACGCGTTCCGGTGCCAACTGGCACCGAAGTGCGTACATCGACCCGATCTTAGGCGTCTAGGCCGTCTCGGTGGGGGTCGGCTCCGCGGTCTCGGTGCTCGTGGGCTCGGTCGGCGACTCGGTCCCGGCTCCCCCCTCCTCGAGCTGATCGGCCTCGGCCGCAGGCACCACGATCAGGCTGCCCTCCATGCCGGCAGCACGGTGCCCGGGGATGTCGCAGTAGAAGACGTAGTCCCCTGAGAACAGGGCCAGCGTCCCGGTCTCGGTGTTGCCGCCCGATGCCTCGACCTTCTTGGTCTCGCCCATGGCCGCGTCCACGCGGAAGTTGTGTAGCGCTGCGCCGATGTTCTCGACCGTGACCTCGATCTCGCCCTCGGCCGTCTCGATGGTGATCTCTTCGTTCTGGGTGCTGGTGCCCTGGTAGACGAAGAACAGGTCGCCCGTCTCGATCTCGATGCTGCCACCCGGACCGACGGGGACGGGCTCGTCGGACAGCGTGTCCGCGGCGAGGCCCTCCGCTTCGATCGCGTCCTGGTTGGCCGTCTGGCAGGCGCCGAGGACGAGCGCGAGGATGACGAGCGCCGTGCCCACGCGTGGTCGCATCGAGCGGTTCTCCTGTCGGATGGGGGCTGAGGCGGACGAGTGCTCTAGTAGCGAAGCGGTAGCACAGAGGCGAGTGCTCTAGTAGCGAAGCGGTAGCACAGAGGCGAAGGCTACTCGACGCCGACGGGGGGCTCACATCCGCCGACTACGCTGCCAGCCGCCCACATCCGGAAGGCCACCGCCCCGTGTTCGACGCCGTCCTGGTCGCCAACCGTGGTGAGATCGCGACCCGTGTCCTCCGTGCGTGTCGTGAGCTGGGTATCCGCGGTGTCGCCGTGTACAGCGAGGCCGATCGCGACGCCCCGCACGTCCGCCACGCCGACGAGGCGTACCTGCTGGGACCGGCACCGGCCGCCGAGTCGTACCTCAACACCCCACGCGTCCTCGACGTCGCACGCGCCGCGGGTGTCGACGCGATCCACCCCGGCTACGGCTTCCTCAGCGAGAACGCCGACTTCGCCGAGGCGGTACGCGACGCGGGGTTCACCTTCGTCGGTCCACCTGCCGAGGCGATCCGCAAGATGGGTGACAAGCTCTCGGCACGCGAGGCCGCACTAGCCGCCGAGGCACCCATCGTTCCCGGCACCACCGAAGCGGCCGAGGACCCCGACGAGATCATCGCGTTCGGTTCGGAGCACGGCTACCCCCTCGCGATCAAGGCCGCCTTCGGTGGGGGCGGTCGGGGGATGAAGGTGGTGCGGTCCGCCGACGAGGTCAGCGACGCCCTCGCGTCCGCGCGACGTGAGGCCGAGGCCGCCTTCGGCCGGGGCGAGTGCTACGTCGAGCGCTACCTCGAGCGACCGCGCCACGTCGAGATCCAGGTCCTCGCCGACCGCCACGGCAACGTCATCCACCTCGGCGAGCGCGACTGCTCACTCCAGCGGCGCCACCAGAAGCTCGTAGAGGAGGCACCGGCACCAGGCGTGACGGAGGAGGTCCGCCAGCGCATGGGGGCCGCCGCTACTCGCATCGCCCGCGAGGTCGGCTACCACAACGCCGGGACGTGCGAGTTCCTGCTCGACGAGGACGGCGAGACGTTCTACTTCCTCGAGATGAACACGCGTCTGCAGGTCGAGCACCCCGTCACCGAGTTCGTCACCGGCATCGACCTCGTGCACGCCCAGCTGCGCGTGGCCTTCGGCGAGGAGCTGTGGCTGGCCCAGGACGACATCGAACTGCGGGGACACGCGATCGAGGTGCGCCTCAACGCCGAGGAGCCGGCCCACGGTTTCGTGCCCAGCCCGGGACTGATCGAGCGGTTCGAGCCGCCCCAGGGTCCGTGGGTGCGGATGGATGCAGCGGCCGAGTCGGGCTGGGAGGTCCCACGCGCCTACGACTCGCTGATCGGCAAGCTCATCGTTTGGGGCGAGGACCGCGACCAGGCCCGTCACCGGATGAGCCGCGCGCTGGACGAACTGGTCATCGAGGGCATCCCCACCACGGCCACGTTCCACGTGCTCGCCATGCAGCACGAGCAGTTCGCCGCCGCCGCCCACTGCACCAACTCGGTCGAGCACGAGTGGGACCTCAGCCCACTCCAGCCCCAGGCCCCCCCCACACCCGGTGAGGGCGCCCCAGGACCCTCACGGGAGGTCACGGTCGAGATCGACGGGCGCCGCCTCGAGGTACGGGTGTTCGGCGAGCTCGCCAGCGCCCCCAGCGCGGGCGGAGGCGAGCTCGTTCGCCGCACCCGCGCCACCGCCGAGCCCAAGGCGCACAAAGGTGCCGCCTCCGAGGACCTCGTCGCGCCGATGCAGGGGACGGTGGTCAAGTACGCGGTGGCCGAGGGCGACAGCGTTCGGGCCGGCGACCTCGTCGTGGTCCTCGAAGCGATGAAGATGGAGAACCACATCAACGCCCACCGCGACGGCGTGGTCACGACGATCCATCACGAGCCAGGCGACGTCGTCGAATCCGGTGCCGTCCTCGCCCACATCGAGGAGGGCGGCGCGGAGGGATCGGCGTAGGCGGATGTTGACCTCACCGGTCTACTTCCACCTACACGGATGTGGCGGACGTGGCTACCGCGGCATGAGCAGGCGGGTCGCCTCGGTGACCGAGCCGGCCATCGAGGGGTAGACGGTCAAGGTCTGGGCCATCTGGGTCACGGACAGGCGGTTCTGCACCGCGACCGCGAGCGGTTGGATGAGGTCGGAGGCCTGGCTCGAGACGATCACGCCGCCGAGGACGATGCCGCTGCCGGGCATGGCGTGGACCTTGACGAACCCGTCTTGGGCAGCGCGCATCTTGGCCCGAGGGTTGCCCTTGAAGTCGAGGCGGACGGTCTGCACGGGCATGCCCAGCGTCTCGGCGTCCTGCGCCGACATCCCCACCGTCGCGACCTCGGGGTCGGTGAAGATGGTCGCGGCCACGGCGTCCCAGTTGATCGGGGTGACCGCGCGACCGAGGGCGTGCCACATCGCGGTACGTCCCTGCATCGCGGCGATGTTGGCCAGCATCATGCGTCCGACGACGTCACCGGCGGCGTAGATCCAACGACACGCCGTCCGTCCGACGCCGTCGACGTCGATGCCGCCCCACTCGTTCAGCTCGACGTCCGCGAGCTCCAGCCCGATCCCGGTGCCCTGTGGGACCTGGCCGACCGTGAAGAGCACGTGGGTGCCCTCGACGGTGGAGCCGTCGTTCAGGCCCACGGCCACGCCGGCGTCCGTGCGCTCACACGAGACCGCGCGGACCTTGCGGAGGATGGTCATGCCGCGGCGCTCGAAGACCTCCTCGAGCAGGCTCGCGGCGTCGGGGTCCTCGGTGGGCAGGATCAGCTCACGGGAGCTGACGAGCGTGACGTCGGATCCGAAGCGAACGAACGCGTGGGCGAACTCGGCACCGGTGGCACCAGATCCCACGACGACCAGTCGCTCCGGCACCTCGGAGAGGTCGTAGACGTGCTTGCCGAGCAGGACGCGCTCGCCGTCGGGCTCGAAGAACGGCAGCACCCGGGGCGCCGATCCCGTGGCCACCAGCACGTAGTCGGCGGCGAGGGTCTCCGATCCACCGTCGAGTAGGTCGGTCGTCACCTCGTGGTAACCGGAGATGCGTCCTCGACCACGGAGCAGACGGACGCCGGCGGCCGTGACCTTGCGCTCGATGTCCGCGGACTGGTTGCGCCCGAGTTCGAGGACCCGCCGCGCGACCGCGGGGAAGTCCACGACGGTGCGGTCGAGGTGTTCGAGGTCGGGGATGCGAACGCCCAGGTCGTTGGCCGTGTGGACCCACCCCATCGCCTCGGCGGCCACGATGAGCGCCTTCGAGGGCACACAGTCCCACAGCACGCAGTTGCCGCCCAGCCCCTCGTCGGTGACGAGCGTGACATCGGCGCCGAGTTCCGCGGCGACGAGCGCCGCCTCGTAGCCGGCCGGCCCGCCGCCGAGGATGACGACGCGCTGGTCCACCTGCTCTCCTCCGGTGCCGGGACCTCGGACGGTACTGGCCGGGCCTGGTCTGACCCAGCGCGGGAGGCGGCTCATGGACACGGCGCGAAGGCTCTGGACGCGGGTGGAGCCCTAGTTCCAGGGGACGCGACCCGTGCCCGGGCTCGCTACCAGCTGACCGCTACATCGTCTCGGGCGCGACGTAGGTGCCGAAGACCTGGCGGAGGACGTCGCAGACCTCCTGCAGCGTGGCGCGAGCGCGCAGCGCCTCACGCATCGGCACGAGCAGGTTCGTGTCGCCTTCCGCGGCAGCGCGGACCTCGGAGAGCGTCGCCTCCACGGCCTCCTGGTCCCGCGCCGCCTTGACCTGGTCGATGCGCGCCATCTGCTGATCGCGTACCGCCTCGTCCACACGCTGCAGCTCGACCGGTTGCTCCTCATCGGTGGTGAACCGGTTCACGCCGACGACGACCTCGTCGCCGGACTCGACCCGCCGAGCGAAATCGTAACTGGATCGCTCGATCTCGCCCTTCTGCAACCCCTGTTCGATGGCGGAGACCGCCCCGCCCATCTCGTCGATCCGCTCGATATAGGCCGTCACATCACGCTCGATCTGCTCCGTCAGCGACTCGACGAAGTAGCTACCGGCCAGCGGATCGGCCGTGCGGGGCACGTCGGTCTCGTGCGCGATCACCTGCTGGGTCCGGAGCGCCAGGGTCGCGGAGTGCTCGGTCGGGAGCGCGAGCGCCTCGTCGAAGCTGTTGGTGTGCAGCGACTGCGTCCCTCCCAGGACGGCGGCGAGCGCCTGGATCGTCACGCGGACGAGGTTGACCTCGGGCTGCTGCGCCGTGAGCTGGACGCCCGCGGTCTGGGTGTGGAAGCGCATCATCATCGACTTGGGGTCCTGCGCCCCGAACCTCTCCTTCATGATGCGCGCCCACATCCGTCGGGCTGCACGGAACTTGGCCACCTCCTCGAGCAGCGTGGAGCGCGCCACGAAGAAGAAGCTGAGACGTGGCGCGAAGCTGTCGACGTCGAGCCCCGCGTCCACGGCGGCCTCGACGTAGGAGATGCCGTTGGCGAGGGTGAACGCGACCTCCTCGACCGGCGTCGCCCCAGCCTCCCCCATGTGGTAGCCGGAGATCGAGATGGTGTTGAAGTTGGGCAGGTGCTCGGCGCAGTAGGCGAACGTGTCGCTGACGATGCGCAGGCTCGGACCCGGCGGGTAGATGTAGGTGCCGCGGGCGATGTACTCCTTGAGCACGTCGTTCTGGATCGTGCCACGGAGCCTGGAGGGGTCGACCCCCTGCTCCTCGCCGACGAGCTGGTACATGAGCAGCAGGAGCGATGCCGGAGCGTTGATCGTCATCGACGTCGACACCTGGTCGAGGGGGATGCCGTCGAACAACCGCTTCATGTCCTCGACGGTGTCGATCGCGACGCCGACCTTGCCCACCTCGCCCTCGGCGAGCTCGGCCGAGCTGTCGTAGCCCATCTGGGTCGGGAGATCGAACGCGACCGACAGGCCGGTCGAGCCCTGAGCTAGCAGATGCTTGTAGCGTTCGTTGGATTCGTCGGCGGTCGCCATACCCGCGTACTGACGCATGGTCCACAGCCGACCCCGGTACATCGTCGGGTAGACCCCGCGCGTGTAGGGGTAGTCGCCCGGCGCCCCGAGGTCACGCTCGGGATCGACCGTGGTGGTGTCAGGGCCGTAGACGGGGGCGATGGCCTCGCCGCTCACGGTACGGAACTCGGGTTCGCTCATGGGCGCAGGCTACGACCTGGCTGCGGCCGGCTCGCGGTCCGAGTGCTCAAGTAGCGAAGCGATAGCACCCTCCAAAGTGCTCAAGTAGCGAAGCGATAGCACCGTCCAAGATGTCCGAGGGCGGCCCTGCTCACCCGCCCCGACGGTTGCGCAGCTTGGCCTTGAGGTAGTCGCGGTTCATCAGCGCGATGAAGTCGATCGAGATCTCCTTCGGGCACGCCGCCTCGCACTCGGCGTAGTTGGTGCACGAGCCGAAGTAGTTCTCCATCGTCTCGACCATGGCCTCGGCGCGGTCGGAGCGCTCGGCCACACCCTGGGGGAGCAGGTTGAGGTGGGCGATCTTGGCAGCGGTGAAGAGCTGCGCCGCGCCGTTGGGGCAGGCCGCCACGCACGCGCCGCAACCGATGCACGCGGCCGCGTCCATCGCGAGGTCGGCGGTCTCCTTCGGGATCGGGATGAGGTTGGCGTCCGGCGCCCCACCGGTGTCCACCGAGATGTACCCGCCAGCCGCGATGATGTCGTCGAACGCGGTGCGGTTGACCACGAGGTCCTTGACGATCGGGAACCCTGCAGCGCGGAACGGCTCGATGGTGATGACGTCACCGTCGCTGAACTTGCGCATGTGGAGCTGGCACGTCGCGGTGCCCTTCTGCGGCCCGTGCGGGATGCCGTTGATCATCACACCGCAGGTACCGCAGATCCCCTCACGGCAGTCGGAGTCGAAGGCGACCGGCTCCTCGCCATCGTTGATGAGCTTCTCGTTGAGCTGGTCGAGCATCTCGAGGAACGACATGTCGGGGTTGACGTCTTCGACCACGTAGGTGCGGAACTCGCCTCTGGCCTGGGGGCGGGGCTGGCGCCAGATGTGCAGCGTCAGGTTCATCCGTCGACTCCGGTCACTTGTAGCTGCGGGTCTTGAGCTCGACGTTGTCGAACGTGAGTTGCTCACGGTGGAGCGTGGCGGGCTCACCCTCGCCCTGGAACTCCCACGCCGCGACGTAGGCGAAGCCCTCGTCGTCACGCATCGCCTCGCCCTCTTCGGTCTGGTGTTCCTCACGGAAGTGACCACCGCAGGACTCCTCGCGGTGGAGCGCGTCCTGGCACATCAGCTCGGCGAGCTCGAAGAAATCGGCCACACGCCCCGCCTTCTCGAGCGACTGGTTGAGGGTGTCGCCGGTGCCGAGGATGCGCACGTCCTTGTAGTACTCCTCACGCAAGGCCGGGATCTCGCTCAGCGCCTTCTCGAGGCTGGCCTGGCTGCGTGACATGCCGCAGTTGTCCCAGACGATCTTGCCCAGTTCGCGGTGGAACCAGTCGACCGAGCGCGTCCCGCGGATGTTGAGCAGCATGCTGACCTGGTCGCGCACGCCCCGCTCGGCGTGGCGGAACGCGGGGTGTTCGGTCGCTGGTGGCTTGGAACCGAGGTGATCGGCGAGGTAGTCGCCGATCGTGTACGGCAGGACGAAGTAGCCGTCCGCCAGGCCCTGCATGAGCGCGGAGGCGCCGAGCCGGTTGGCGCCGTGGTCGCTGAAGTTCGCCTCCCCGATGCAGTACAGCCCGGGGATGGTCGTCATCAGGTTGTAGTCCACCCAGGTGCCGCCCATCGTGTAGTGCGGTGCGGGGTAGATGCGCATCGGGACCTTGTAGGGGTTCTCGCCCGTGATGCGCTCGTACATGTCGAACAGGTTGCCGTAACGGTCCTCGATGACGTCCGCCCCGAGGCGGTCCACGGCGTGCCTGAAGTCGAGGTAGACGCCGTTCTCGAGCGGTCCCACACCCTGGCCGGAGTCGACCATCCGCTTCGCGGCGCGCGACGCCACGTCGCGGGGAACGAGGTTGCCGAACGCGGGGTACATGCGCTCGAGGTAGTAGTCGCGGTCACCCTCGGGGATCTCGTCCGGTGCGCGCTTGTCCGCCGGATCCTCCGGTACCCAGATGCGGCCGTCGTTGCGCAGCGACTCCGACATCAGGGTGAGCTTGGACTGGAACTCCTCGGACTGCGGGATCGCGGTAGGGTGGATCTGGGTGTAGCAGGCGTTGGCGAAGAACGCCCCCTTCTTGTAGGCGCGCCAAGCGGCCGTCACGTTGCACGCCACCGCGTTGGTGGACAGGTAGAAGACGTTGGAGTAGCCGCCGGTCGCGAGCACGACCGCGTGGGCGCTGTGCGAGCTGACCTCGCCGGTGAGCAGGTCACGGACGACGACGCCACGGGCGTGACCGTCGACGAGCACGACGTCGAGCATCTCGGCGCGGGTGTGGAGCTTGACCGTCCCCAGGTGCACCTGTCGCATGAGCGCCTGGTAGGCACCGAGGAGCAGCTGCTGCCCGGTCTGGCCGCGCGCGTAGAAGGTGCGACTGACCTGCACACCGCCGAAGCTGCGGTTGTCCAGCAGCCCCCCGTACTCGCGTGCGAACGGCACACCCTGGGCGGCTGCCTGGTCGATGATGTTCACCGAGACCTCGGCGAGGCGGTAGACGTTGGCCTCGCGCGAGCGGTAGTCGCCACCCTTGATCGTGTCGTAGAACAGCCGGTGGATCGAGTCGCCGTCGCCCTTGTAGTTCTTCGCGGCGTTGATGCCTCCCTGGGCGGCGATGGAGTGGGCACGGCGGGGCGAGTCGTGGAAGGTGAACACCTCGACGTCGTAGCCGAGCTCGCCGAGCGTCGCGGCGGCGGAACCGCCCGCGAGCCCGGTGCCGATGACGATGATCTTGAACTTGCGCTTGTTGTTGGGCGCGACCAGCCGGAGATCGTCCTTGTACTGCGTCCACAGGGTCGCCAGGTCACCGCCCGGGATGCGGCTGTCGAGCGCGGGTGAGCTCGGGTTGGAACGCTGCTCGGCCACCTCGGCCTGCTCGCGGGCACTGGTCGCCTTGGCGCGTGCCTTGCGGACGGGGCTCGTCGTCTTCTTCTTCTCGGCCATCGGGGGCTCCGTCAGTCGATGATGCCGGCGAGCGCCGCGATCGGGACGGCGATGAAGCCGCCGATCACGACGACGGTGAACCCGATCGCGAGTGCCTTGCGGAGGTGGTTGAAGCGGCGGTTGTTGATGCCCAGGCTCTGGAACATGCTCCAGATGCCGTGGTAGAGGTGCACGCCGAGCAGGACGTTGGCGACGATGTAGGTGAGCGAGACCGGCCACTGCTCGAAGCTCGCCACCAGGTTGCGGTAGACCTCGCCGCGCTGGAACCCGGGGTTGGCGACGCCCCAGGTGAAGTCGGCGAGGTGGTAGATGATGAACGCGAACACGATGACGCCGGTCCACCTCATCGTCCGTGCGGCGAAGTTCGCGGCCAGGTAGTCGCGCTTGGACTGGTAGCGCTCGGGGCGCGCGGCCATGTTGATCCGGGTCAGGCCGTACGCGGAGTGGATGTGCAGGACGACGGCGACGATGAGGACGATGCGCGTCCCCCACAGTGCCCACGTGTGCGGCAGGATCGGGTAGAGCAGGCTCTCGCGCAGCCAGTGGCCGTACTCGTCCAGTGCCGTCGGGCCGAAGAACGCCTTCAGGTTGCCGATCATGTGGGCGAAGATGTAGCCCAGTCCGATGATGCCGGTGATGGCCATCACGTACTTCTTGCCCACCGCGGTGGAGTACAGCTCGAGCAGCCACGGCTTGCGTCGGCGGGTCACCGGCGTGGGCGCGATGCGTTCCGGTTCCGGCCGCTCCTCGATGTCGGAGGGCGCTGGCGTCTGCGTGGACATCAGGAGTGCTCCCTGGGATCCGCGGCGACCCGGCTCGCAGCGTCCGGGAACGCGACCCTAGCAGCGGCGTCTCCCCGTTCCTCCGTCCCGCACAGCCGCGCACACCGCCGGAGCGGGTGCTTGGATGCGCCCCGAGCGAGCGAGGATCAGACGGTGGAGCTGCGCGATGATCTGTCGCCCTTCGAGGCGGTCAACTACTTCTTCCTCAAGGCCGCCGACATCGACGACCTCAGCGACGCGGCGATCGCGGTGCTGTCCGGCACCTACCGCGAGCTGCGGGTCCAGGTGCCCGTCCGCCGCGACGACGGCGGCCTCGACGTCTATATCGGCTACCGCGTGCAGCACAACGGGGCGCGAGGCCCCTACAAGGGGGGCATCCGCTACCACCCCGCGGCCGATCTCGACGAGGTCCGCGCGCTCGCGTCGCTGATGACGTGGAAGACCGCGCTCGTGAACATCCCGTTCGGAGGCGCCAAGGGCGGCATCCAGGTCGACCCCTCCGACATGTCGAAGGCGGAGCTGGAGCGGATGTCGCGGCGCTACTTCGGCCAGATCGGCCACATCATCGGCCCCAACCGCGACATCCCCGCCCCGGACATGAACACCAACGCCCAGATCATGTCGTGGTTCATGGACGAGTACGGGAGCCGTCACGGGCACACCACCCAGATCGTCACCGGCAAGCCGATCGCGCTGGGGGGCTCGTTGGGGCGCGAGGCCGCGACAGGGCGGGGGTGCGTCGATGTGATGAACGAGGCGTGTCGCGACGCCGGCCTGCCGCCACCGGAGGAGCTGTCGGTCGTGATCCAGGGCTTCGGCAACGTCGGATCGTGGGCTGCCCGCATCGCCGCCGAGCAGGGCTACAAGGTGATCGCGGTGTCGGACGTCAAGGGCGGCATCGTCGACGAGCGCGGCTTGGACCTGCCCGCGCTCCTCGAGTACGTCGACGAGTCCGGCACCGTCGTGGACTTCCCGGGCTCCGAGACCATCACCAACGATCAGCTACTGGCGCTGAAGTGCGACGTGCTGATGCCGGCCGCGCTCGGAGAGGTCATCACGCACCGCAACGTCGACCAGATCGACACGCGGATCGTCATCGAGGCAGCCAACCACCCGGTGACCCCCGTCGCCGACGCGGCGCTGTTCGAGCGGGGTGTGGTGGTCGTCCCCGACATCCTCGCGAACGCGGGCGGGGTGACGGTCAGCTACTTCGAGTGGGTCCAGAACAACCAGGAGATCGCCTGGGACGAGGCGGATGTGAACTCGCGCCTCGCCGCGCGCTTGCAGACGGCCTACAGCCAGTGCCGCGGGTTCCAGGGCGACAACGGCGACATCTCGCTGCGCGAGGCGGCGTTCGCGCTCGCGGTCAAGCGCGTCGTCGAGGCCGCCACCCTCCGCGGCTACCTGTAGCCGGGGAGGAAGCCGACGGCGTCCTTGGCCCTGGCGAGCGTGACCGAGGCGACCGCGGCCGCCTTGTCGGCACCCTTGGCGAGCAACTCCGACACCGCCCCGGGGTCGGCCGCGAGCTCGTGGTAGCGCTCCTGGACCGGCCGGACGAACTCGACGACGGCCTCGGCGACATCGGCCTTGAACGTGCCGTACATCTGGCCGGCGTAGCGAGCCTCGATGGTGTCGATCTCGTCACCGGTCACGGCGGCGAGCAACTCGATCAGGTTGGTGATCCCGGCCTTGGTCTCGCGGTCGGCCGCGACCTCGGTCCCGCTGTCGGTGACGGCCGACTTGATCTTCTTGGCGATGCGGTCGGGGTCGTCGAGGAGCAGCACCGTGCCCTTCGGTGAGTCGATCGACTTGCTCATCTTGCTGGTCGGCGACTGCAGGTCCATGACCCTCGCCGCGACGGGCGGGTGGGTCGCCTCCGGCAGGTTGAAGGTCTCGCCGAAGCGATGGTTGAAGCGCTGTGCGATGTCGCGGGTCAGTTCGACGTGCTGTCGCTGGTCCTCGCCGACCGGGACCTCATCGGCCTGGTAGAGCAGGATGTCGGCGGCCTGCAGGACGGGGTAGTCGAACAGGCCGACGCTGACGTGCTCGCCCTTGTCGGCGGACTTCTCCTTCCACTGCACCATGCGGTTTAGCTCACCCATCGAAGCCACGCAGTTCAGGATCCAGGCCAGCTCGCTGTGCTCGTGGACGTGGCTCTGGACGAACAGGGTCGAGCGGTCGGGATCGATACCGGCGGCGAAGAGGGTGGTCGCGAGCTCCAAGGTGCGCTGCCGCAGCTCGGCCGGAACCTGCGGGAGCGTGATGGCGTGCAGGTCGACGATGCAGAAGTAGCCGTCGACCCGGTCCTGCTCATCGGCCCAACGCCGGATCGCCCCGAGGTAGTTGCCGAGGTGCACCTCGCCAGATGGCTGGATGCCGGACAGCACACGGGTCACGACGCGTTCTCCTGCAGTAGGGACGTTCGGTGCGCCTGGCCGCCGAGGCTACCGTCGAGCGCCCCCGACACTTCACCGAGACGACCCGTGACGATCCCGCCCGTACCGGACCCCGGCGAGCTCACCGACGGGGTGGTCGTCGTCCGTCGTTACCGCGACGACGACGTCGCCTCTGCCGTCGAGGCGATCCGCGACGCCGACATCGCACGCTGGACACGGGTCCCGCTGGAACCCTCCGAGGGATCGTTCCGCGACGAGTTCCTGGCACGCCACGACGACTGGTTCGAACAGGGCATCGAGGCGCCCCTGGCGGTCGTGGAGGTCAGGACCGGTGAGCTGGTCGGATCCAACGGGTTCGTGCAGTTCGGGTGGGACCGCGGCTTCGGCGAGATCGGCTACTGGGGCGCAGCTTCACACCGAGGCCGCGGGTACGTCGTACGGGCGTGCCGGCTGGTGGCGACGTGGGGCTTCGAGGTGCTCGGGTTGGTCCGCGTCGAGCTACGCATCCACCCCGACAACGCCCCGTCGCACCGCGTGGCCGCGGCGCTCGGGGCGACCCGCGAGGGCGTCCTGCGCAACGGGGCGCGTGACCGCTCCGGCGCCCCGTTCGACACCGTCGTCTACTCCCTCATCCCCTCTGACCTCTGATCGATGTGGTTGACGCGGCATGCCGTGTCAACCACACATCGCTGTGGCGGGTTGCGGGTTGGTCAGCGCCAGCGCGCGCGCCCCGCCCGGTAGTCGGTCGGGGCGAGGAAGGCGGCACCGACGACCTCGGCTCCTAGCCGCTGCAGGAATGGGATGCGTGCGTGGAGCAGCCGAGCCGGCGTGACGACCGTCGCATCGTCCTCGAAGCGGACCTGCGCGAGCTGACCGGCACGGTCGAGGATCGCGCGCCCCGTCCCCAGATCCGCCGTGGGTGGGACGGCGTCGGCATCGGCGACGAGGTCCACCTCAACGGACCCCGCAGCGCCCCGCACGCTCCAGCGATCGGCGGTGCTGGCGAGCTCGAGCTCGACCCGGGACAGCTCGAAGCCGGTCGTCCAGTGCACGCACGCGGCGGTGAGCGTCGACTCGGACCAGCCGCGTAGGAACGCGACGGCAGGCTCGCCGTCGCGGTCGAGGATCGGGACGCGGAGGCTGACGATCGGGGTCGTCGGCAGACCGAGCGCGCGGGGGACGAAGGCGAACCGAGCCGCTCCGATGCGGGCTCCGATGACGACGACGTGTGCCCGCCCATCGACCAGCTGGGGTCGCGTTCCCGGCGGGAGGAGCGGGGCCAACGCGCTCGGATCGAGCGCGAGGTCGATCGCGGCGACGTCGGTGGCGCGGGCGGTCATCGGGGCGGGGTGGACGGGCACCAGCGCACGGGCCGCCTGCCGCACCGACGCCTCGAGTGCCGGCTGCAGCCGCCGGGAGACGGCGAGCTGCCAGCCGAGGCCCAACGCGAAGAGCGTGAACGCCAGGACGCTCAGGGCGACGGTGGGCGCCACCGCGCTCGGGGCGAGTGGCAGCAGCACCGCGTTGACGAGCACGAGCCCGAACGCGATCCGGCCGATGACGCGCAGCAGCGGGTGCAACGCACGTCCCGCAGCTCCGACGAGTGCCACTCCGAGGACGCCGTAGAGCGTGTTCGCCACGGGCCCAGACAGTGCCAGCGCGAGCCGCTCCAGGCTCACGAACAGCATCTCGCTCGCCGGGGCGGTGATGGGGGCGGCTGCCGGGAGGGCGGCCGCGAACAGCGCGGTGGCCAGGAGGTCAGCCGCGATGGCGACCGCGGCGACGGTGACCGCGAGGGTGCGCCACGCTGGTCCGGCACGCTCGATGAGCAGGACGAGGACGGCGAGCAGACCGAGGCTGGCCAACCCCCACAGCGCCCAACCCACGGTCCAGGATGCCCCGGCGTCGACGATCGCCGCGCCCCGTTCGGCGACGGACCCACCACCGGGTGCCCCGGCAGCCAGCGTGAGTCCGCCTACGGTGGCGGCGACGACGGTGACGAGTGCCGCCAACCAGGCGATGTGCGCGGGCCAGCCGGCGTAGCGCACGAGTCGGCCGAAGGCCGTGGCCGCGTCCGGGTGCCGCACCGACGCCCACCCCACCAGGCCCAGGACACCCCCAGCGACCGCCGCTGACGGCAGCACCCACACGAGCTCGTCGAGCAGCAGCTCGGGGATGCCACGGCCGACGTTCACGTGGATGGGCGCCAGGACGTCCGGGAAGAGGCTGACACCCATGAAGGCGATGATCGTCGCGATAAGGCCGGTGACCGCCCCGGAGGTGACGGGGCGGAGGCGTCGGCCGCGCGCCACGGCGCCGGAGGCGGTGCGCCGCGCCAGCGGAAGCAGCGCCGGACCGACGGTCGCGGTCGCGATGCCACCGAGTGCCGCGACGAGACCGACCCCACTCCAGCGCAGGTCGGTGGCATCGGGGGCCGCGGCAGCCCCCACGAGGAGCGCCAGACACATCCCGACCGTTCCAGCCGCGAGCCACCACAAGCTCGAACGGACGCGAGTTCCGGTCACGACGCCTCCGTGGTGATCCAGGTCAGTCGAGCAGGTCGGCGATGACCTCGCGTTCCTCGATCAGCTCCTGCGCGCTCGTGTCGATCATGCCGCGCGCGTAGTCGCTGAGCTCGAGGTCTGCGACGATCCGGTGGTTCCCGGCCCCGTCGGTGCGGACCGGGAAGCTGCTGATGATGCCCTCGGGGACACCGTACGAGCCGTCGCTGGGGACCGCCATCGAGACCCAACCGTCCTCGGGCGTCGGCTTCACCCCGAGCCAGTCGTGGACGTGGTCGATAAGCGCGTTGGCGGCCGAAGCCGCGGACGACTGACCGCGGGCATCGATGATCGCCTTCCCTCGTTGTTGCACGATCGTGAGGAACTCCCCCTCGAGCCAGTCGCGGTCGACCACATCGGCGGCGGGCTTGCCTCCGATGAGGGCGTGTTCGAAGTCGGGGAACATCGTCGGGCTGTGGTTGCCCCAGATCGCGAGCCTGGTCACGTCCGTGACGGGCACGCCCGCCCGGGTGGCGAGCTGGCTCTTCGCCCGGTTCTCGTCGAGCCGGGTCATGGCCGTGAAGCGCTCGTGAGGCACGCCCGAGGCGTTGGCCATCGCGATCAGCGCGTTGGTGTTGGCCGGATTGCCGACGACCACGATGCGCACGTCATCTGCGGCGACCTCACCGATAGCGGCACCCTGTCCGGTGAAGATCGGGCCGTTCTCCTTGATGAGGTCCGCGCGTTCCTGGCCGGGTCCGCGTGGCTTCGCGCCGACGAGGCACGCGATGTTCGCGTCCCGGAACCCGACCTTGGGGTCGTCGGTCAGCACCATGTCCGCGAGCAACGGGAAGGCGCAGTCCTCGAGTTCCATCGCCACACCGCGGAGGGCGTCCATCGCGGGAGGGATCTCGAGCAACTGCAGGATCACCGGGGTGTCGGGCCCGAGCATGGCTCCCGACGCGATGCGAGGCAGCAGCGCGTACCCGATCTGTCCGGCAGGTCCGGTCACGGCGATGCGCACGGGGTTCGCCATCAGCAGGCTCCAGCGCGAGGTCGAGGACGGCACGACCGAGCGTACCTTTGGCGACGCCGCATCCGCGTCGTCGATCCACGCGATCGCGGTCCACCCGCGGCCGAGAGCGCGGTCTCGGCCGCTGCGTCGCAGGGGGTCAGTGGCGTTCTCTCCCATCTGGCGACGCCGCATCCGGGGCGTCGCAGAAGGAAAGGAAGGAGCCGGCGGCCCGGGAGATGCGAGAGGGTGCTCGGCCGCACGGAGTGCGGTCCCGGGCCGCCGGCCGAGCTGCCCCGACTCCGGGGGATCGGGCTGCGGTAGCCGTGGGGGGCGTTCCGCGGGGCAGCTCTGCCGTCGCTGGTGGGGGGATCAGCGAGCAGCGTGGTCCAGGCAACCCCTGATGTCGCGGATGCGCAAGACGCCCGACCTGGCCGTTTGGCAGGGCGTCACCACCGGCGAAGGTCCCGAACCGGCGCTCGTGCGGTCCCGCGGCTCACGCGGCGCCGTCCACGATCTGACGATCACCGAGTTCGCGGTCGAGCTCGACCTGGACCGCCTTGTACTCCGCCAGGGCGATGCAGGCGGTCTCCGGGCCGGCCTTCGACCCGATGAAGAGCGTGATGACCACCTGGTCCGCACCTTCCTCGACCTCGACCCGGTCGAGGACCGAACACGGCTCGACGCCTGCGTAGTAGAAGACCGTCGCGCTGCGATCAGAGACCTCGACGTGGTCGTAGGTACTGGGCCGAGCGTCGGTCGTGCCACCCTCGGGCTTCACCAGGCGCGCGGCCATGCCGTTGGTGTCGGTCACGGTCTCGCCGTTCCCCGTCGGCGGTGCATCGCGGTCCGTGGGCGCTGGCACCGCGGTCGGGGCGGGGGTGGGCTCATCGACGACATCGTTGGCGACGTCGCCTCCACACGAGGCCAACGCGATGGCGGCAACGGCGAGCACGGCAGCGAGCTTGCGGGTCACGGTTGGTTCCTCGGTCGGTTGCGGCTCGAGGTCTGACGCCGGCGCGCCCCGGTCGGTTCCAGCTCAGAGCCGCGGCAGGCCGTGGCGGACCCGTGCGGCCTCGAGGGCGTTCTGCAGCAGCATGGTCACGGTCATGGGTCCCACTCCGCCCGGTACCGGCGTGATGGCGCCGGCGACCTCCTTCGTGGACTCGAAGTCGACGTCGCCGACCAGCTTGCCGTCCTCGTCCCGGTTGGTGCCCACGTCGATCACTACCGACCCCGGCCGGACCATGTCCGCGGTGACCAGGCCACGGCGCCCCGCCGCGACCACGAGGACGTCGGCACGTCGGCACACCGCGGCGAGGTCGCGGGTCCGCGAGTGAGCCACGGTGACCGTGGCGTCGATCCCCTTCAGGCTGAGGAGGTTGCTGAGCGGCCGACCGACGAGGTTGGATCGTCCGACGATGACGACCTCGGCACCCGAGACGTCGATATCGTGGGCCTCGAGGATCTCGAGGACCCCGTAGGGCGTCGCGGCTCGGAACGTGGGGTCGCCCACCGCGAGGCGACCTGCGGTGTAGGGGTTGAGCGCGTCGACGTCCTTCGAGGGCGCGATCAGCTCCTGGACAGGCTGGGGATCGAGACCCTCGGGGAGCGGGAGCTGCACGAGGATCCCGTCGATGGTGTCATCCTCGTTGAGGTCGCGGATGAGCGCCTCGAGGTGATCCTGGCCGGTGTCGGCGGGGAGCTTGTGCTGGCGCGAGTACATCCCCGCCGCCTCGCACGCCTTGTGCTTCATGTTGACGTAGACCTCGGACGCCGGGTCCTCGCCGACGAGCACCGCCGCCAGTCCGGGGATGATCCCGTGCTCGGACCGGAGCTTGGCGACGTCCTCGGCGATGCGCCCCCGCACCTGCTGCGCGAGCGCTTTGCCGTCCAGGATGCGTGCGGTCACTCGACTCCCTCGCTCGTCGGCGGCTCGGTTCAGCTTAGGTTGTGCACCCGACCCGTCCTCAAGTAGCCCGGAGGGCGGTAGGACAACCTGACCCGTCCTCAAGTAGCCCGGAGGGCGGTAGGACAACCCGGACCGTCCGAGCGTGCCGGAGGTGGCTGCGTGCCGTGTGTGTTCTGCGACATCGTCGCGGGCGAGTCCCCCGCCCACGTCGTCCTCGACGACGACACGACCGTGGCGTTCCTCGACATCCGCCCGCTGTTCCACGGCCACACGCTGGTGGTGCCGCGCGAGCACGTGGTGACGCTGCCCGAGCTCGACGGAAACCTCGTGGGCCCCTTCTTCGAGCGTGTCCAGCGACTGTCGATCGCGGTGAAGGAGGGCTGCGGGGCGCAGGGCACGCTCATCGCGATCAACAACACGGTCAGCCAGTCGGTGGCGCACCTCCACGCGCACGTGGTCCCACGCACGAAGGGCGACGGGCTCCGCGGGTTCTTCTGGCCGCGTCACCCCTACGACGGCCCCGAGCACGCCGAGGAGGTCGCGGGGCGCATCCGTGCCGCCCTCCCCTGACCCCGATCCCGGTAACCACCGGATGCGGTGGTTACCGCGCACGAGCGCGCCGCGTCAGGCCTTCGAGCCTCTGGAACCCGCGGTGGTTCCACCGGATACGGTGGTTGTTGTCCGCGCCGAGAGGGCGGGGGCGTGAGAACGGGGGATGAGGTTGCGGCGGAGTGCAGTCCGTGTCGCCGCCATCTGCCTCGCCGCGGTGGTCGGGCGGCGTGTAGTGCCAACTCCGACTCCACGCCCCGCATCCTCGCGATGTCCGACCTCGAGCAGCGGCTCCTGGACGCGGAGGAGCTGCTATCGGACGATCGCTTCCTGAGCGATATCCTCGTCGCGACCGATCCCGAGGAACTCGACCGCGTCGCGATCGCCCTCGGCTTCTCGGACGGACCGCGCATCGACACGGATGACGTGATCGCGGTTGGCTTCGGTCTCGTCAACCCGCAGTTCTGTCCGCCCATCTTCCAGGAGGTCGTGCGTGACGGTGACACGATCGCGTTCCGGTTCCACGACCAGAACTGCGGTCCAGATACGCCGCTGACGTACGGCTACCTCGCCGTCGCCGGTGTCGTCGACGCCCGCCCCGCCTCGGTGCGAACTTGGATACTTGGGGGCACGAGAACGACCCCGAGTATCCGAGTTCGCGATGCCAGCGGGTCAGTGGCGGAAGTGGCGGCGCCCCGTCATCACCATGACCAGTCCGTGCTCGTCGGCGGCGGCGACGACCTCGTCGTCTCGCACGGAACCGCCCGGCTGCACGATGGCGCGGACACCCGCGGCGGCCGCCGCGTCGGGGCCGTCGCGGAAGGGGAAGAACGCGTCGGAGGCGAGCACCGCCCCGTCGCAGCGACCGTCGGACTTCTTCACCGCGAGCTCGACTGAGTCGACACGACTCATCTGTCCCGCCCCGACTCCCACGATCTGCCGGTCGCGGGTCAGGACGATGGCGTTGGATTTGACGTGCTTGGCGACGATCCACCCGAATCGGAGCTCGGCCATCAGGTCGTCGTCCGGCTGCGCCGACGTGACGACCTTCCACTCGTCGAAGGGCTCGTCCCCGACGTCGCTGTGCTGGACCAGCAGGCCGCCCGCGACGGATCGCAGGGACCACCCGAACTGGGGTCGGGGCGCATCCGGCATCTGCAGGATGCGCAGGTTCTTCTTCCCTCGCAGGGTCTCGAGCGCCCCATCGTCGTAGCCCGGCGCGATGACCACCTCGGTGAAGACGTCGATGATCCGCGAGGCGGTCTCGGCGTCGACGGGCCGGTTCGCCGCGACGATGCCACCGAACGCGGAGACGGGGTCGCCTTCGAGCGCCCGTGCGTACGCCGTCGGCAGGTCGTAGGCGATGGCGAGGCCGGCCGGGTTGGTGTGCTTGATGATCGCGACGCACGGCTCGTCGAAGTCGATCGCCATCCCCCAGGCGGCGTCGGTGTCGAGCCAGTTGTTGTACGACATCTCTTTGCCGTGCAGCTGCTCGGCAGCCAGCAGTCCCCCCCGGCCCCCTGGGCCGCCGTACAGCACCGCGGCCTGGTGGGGGTTCTCGCCGTACCGCAGCTCCTGCTCCAGCGGGAGCGCCATGCCAAGCTGGCTCGGCCACGGTTCCTCGCGCTGGAACCACGCCGCGACATCGGCGTCGTAGGCCGCCGTGTGCTTGAACGCCGTCGTCGCGAGCGTGACGCGAAGGTCGCGGGTTAGGCCCCCGTGCTCGCGCAGCTCGGC
This sequence comes from Actinomycetota bacterium, assembly GCA_019347575.1. NCBI lineage: Bacteria > Bacillati > Actinomycetota > Actinomycetota bacterium. Next base: position 48,087 of record JAHWKY010000010.1, read on the forward strand.
GACGATGATCTCGTAGTCGCCGGGGTCGACGACGACCCCGACGCCGGCGTGGTTCTTCGCGGCAGCGCGGATCATCGTCGGTCCCCCGATGTCGATCATCTCGACTATCTCGTCCTCGGACGCCCCGCTGTGCACGGTCTGGCGGAACGGGTAGAGGTTGACGACGACGAGATCGATCGGCGCGACGTCGAGCTCGTCGAGCTGCTCGAGGTGCTCCGCCTTGGCACGGTCGGCGAGGATGCCCGCATGCACCTTCGGGTGCAGCGTCTTGACCCGCCCGTCGAGGCCCTCGGGGAACCCGGTGAGATCAGCCACCTCGGTGACCGGTGTCCCCGAAGTGGCGATCAACGCGGCGGTCGACCCGGTCGAGACGATCTCGATGCCGAGCTCGTGCAGCGATCGGGCCAGATCCTCGACCCCGGACTTGTCGTACGTGCTCACCAGAGCACGACGGACCTCGACGACGTCACTCACGACGTGGACTCCTCGGTGATGTGAACATGGCGTCCCTCGACCCGGAGACGACCGTGGCACAGAAGCTTCACGCACCGGGGCAGCAGCTCGTGCTCGACCGCCTTCACCCGCTCGTGGAGCGACCCCTCGGTGTCGTCCTCGCGGATCTCGACCGCTCGCTGACCGATGATCGGCCCGTGGTCGACCTGTTCGTCGACGAGGTGGACCGTGCAGCCGGTCACCTTGACCCCGTAGTCCAGGGCGTCCCGGACCGCGTGGGCGCCCCGGAACGCCGGCAGCAGCGACGGGTGGGTGTTCACGACGCGGCCCGGCCAAGTCCCCAGGAACTCGCCCGAGACCAGCTTCATGAACCCGGCGAGGACGACCGCCTCGGGCTGGTGCTCCTGGAGTGCCGCGACGAGGGACTTCTCCCAGGTCGGACGGTCGGGGTGGTCGGCCAGATCGACGGCGACGGTGGCGATGCCGCGCTGACGTGCCCGTTCGAGGCCGTAGGCGTCGCGTTTGTCGCTGCCGACGACCACGACCTCGCCGCCGAAGTCGGGGTCGGCATCGATGGCGTCGAGCAGCGCCTGCAGGTTGGTGCCGGAACCCGAGATCAGGACGGCGAGCCGCACGCGTCCTCCTCGACATCGACCTGAGCCAGCGGTACGAGGAGGCTAGTCGAGGGGGTAGCGCGCGGAACGGCGGCCAGCGTGGCAACCTCACCCCTCCTCGACGCCGACCACAGCGGGGGATCACGACGTGAGGATCAGGTTCATCGGGGCTGCGACCGCCGCCATGCTCGTCGCCGGGGTGCCGCTGACGCTGCAGGGCGCGGGTCCGGGCACGGAGACGCTCGCAGCCGTCCCAGCCGCCGAGACGACCGCGTCGGCAGTCGCCGTGGAGTCCGCGACGACCCCCGCCGGAGATGAGCCGACCGCGGCTGCGGTCACGCCTGACCCGGTCGAGGTCCCCGGTCAGCCGCCCGCCTGCGTCACAACGGCCTCGCAGAAGCACGACATCGTGCGCCTGTCCGGGGACGACCGCTTCGCGACCGCAGCCTGTGCCTCGCAGCTCACTTACCCCGAGGGCGCCGCCACGGTCCTGCTCGCCCGGGGCGACGAGGCAGGCGGGTACGCCGACGCGCTCGCGGGGACGGTGCTCGCGCACGCCGAGTCCGCGCCGGTGCTGATGACCCGCCCCGACGAGCTGCCCTCGGCCACCCGGACCGAGCTCGAGAGGCTCGACCCCGAACGCGTGCTGGTGCTCGGCGGAACGAAGGCGGTGAGCAACGCGGTCGTGCGTCAGGTCGAGGGACTCGGCGTCACGGCCGAGCGTGTGGCCGGCGACGACCGCGCCGGCACTGCGGCGGCGATCGCGGACCGGGTCGGTGCGAGCGGCACCGCGTTCGTCGTCAACGGCTTCCGTCCTCCCGATGCGCTCGTCGCCGGCGCGGTCGCGGCCCGGGCTGGCGCCGCCCTGCTGCTGGTGGACGACGATCGCGTGCCCCCCAGCACGGCAGCTGCCCTGGAGGGCGTCGGCGAGGTGGTGATCATCGGTGGCTACGGCGTCGTCAGCGAGTCAGCGGAGGCGGCACTCGTCGGGCTCGTGCCGAAGGTCCGGCGCGTCTCGGGAGCCAGCCGCGACGAGACCGCCGCCTCGGTCGCGCGCACGTTCCCCGCGGACGCCACGCTCCACGTCGTGGCCGGAGCCGACCGCAGCCTCGTCGACGCGATCGCAGCCGGGTGGCTCGCTGCGCTCCCCGGCGGTGGGCCGGTGCTCTACGCCGAGCGGGACGCGCCCGGACACGGCAGCGACCGCTACCTGCGCCTCGGTGGGCTTGCCGACCGTCCTCCTGCGCGTCTCCTCGGAGGCACGAGCGTGCTGAGCGACGACCTCGTCGCGACCCTCGAGCAACGCTACGACGAGGCCACGGCGGGCGGCCCGCAGCCCGAGCTGCGAGCCTTCTGGGTCCACCTGTTCGACTCGGCGCTCAAGTCGCCAGCCGGGATCGATCGCGTGCTCGACGCGGCGACACGTGCGAACCTCAACACCGTGGTCGTGCAGGTCGTGCGACGTCACGACGCCTACTACGCCAGCGACGTGCTGCCCCGTACCTCCGACCCGGCGATGCCACGCGACCTCGACCTGCTGGGGCGCCTGATCCCGGCGGCCAAGGCGCGCGGGCTCGACGTCCACGCCTGGTTCGTGCTCGCGCCGGCCTACCACGGCGCCTACGACGAGGTGGGACTACCCCCCGGTCACGTCTACCGCGACCACGGCCCGGCCAGCTCCGACCCGTGGACCACCGTCTCCCACGACGGCAGGACCAGCGACTACCTCGACCTCGGGGTGCCCGCCGTACAGGACCACGTCGTCGCGATGATCACCGAGGTAGCGTCGCGCTACGACGTCGCCGCCATCCACCTCGACTACCTGCGCTACGACGGCACCGCGTGGGGCTACCACCCTGCCGTGCTGGCTCGCTTCCGCGACGCCACCGGCCGCAGCGACCGCCCCGCCACCACCGATGGCCAGTGGAGCGACTTCCGACGGGGCCTGATGAGCGAGCTCGCGCAACGCATCCACGATGCCGTCGACGCGATCGACCCGGACATCCGCATCAGCATGGCGGCGATCGCTCAGGGGCGTGGCCCAACGGAGCTCGGCGGCTTCGCCAGGACAAGGGCGTACGCCGAGAAGTTCCAGGACTGGCCGATGTGGCTGCAGCGCGGGTGGATCGACGACGTGATGCCGATGATCTACTTCCGCGAGAACCACTCCGACCACCGCGCCTGGCACCGGGACTGGATCGGCTTCGCGGATGGGTTGGTCGACGGGCCGGGAGAGGTCGCCTACGGTCACGCCGCGTACCTCAACAACGTGGCGGAGTCGATGGCCCAGCTCGAGGCAGGTCTCGCCGCGACCTCGGGAGCGGTGCTGTTCAGCTACCAGCAGGACACGTGCCAGCCGGCATCGGACGTCGTGTGCTCGTCGGTCGACCCGATCGGGTCGCTGCTCGGTCACCTCCGCGCCGGCCGCTTCGCCGCTCCCGCTCCGGCGCCGTAGACCGCCGATGCGAGGGGACCTCGCGATCCACGCACGGCTGCTGCTGCGGCCGCGGGGCATCATCGGGCTCGTGGGGACCACGGCAGCGGCGAGTGCCCTGGCAGCCACTTACCTGGCGTGGTACGAGGTCCGGGCCGATGTCGCCATGCTGGGCTCGAGCCAGGACACCGCGGTGGCATCGCTCGCCGGCTGGCAGGCGCACCCCTGGGGCTGGCTCGCCCCGGCCGTCTCGATCGTGGCGATCATCGCCGCGATCGGGGTCGCCATCGACCGCCCCGCACGCTCGGCAGGACGCATCCAGCTCGCGTGCGGCAGCGTCCTGGCCCTGATCGCGGCGCTCGGGGCGCTCGTGCTCCCGCCGGTCTCCCGCTTCGACGTGGCCGGGAGCCGGTTACGGGAGCTCGCCGGCCTCGCGGAGCGGCTGCCCAGCGACGTCGAGATGACGTTCACGACGACCACCGCCGCCGGGCTGTGGGTCATGCTCGCCGCAGCCGCGCTGCTCGTGGCCTCGGGGCTGGCTGAACGCCAGCTGTGATCAGCGCCTCGCGCGACGACCGTGGTCCTCGCATCCCCGAGGCGGGCACCGGTGACGGAAACGCGCGTGGACGCGTGTTGTGGTCAGGCCGGCAGCTCCGCTCGCGTCGCCCGTGACGGAAACGCGCGTGGACGCGCGTTGTGGTCAGGCCGGCAGCTCCGCTCCGCGTCGCCCGTGACGGAAACGCGCGTGGACGCGCGTTGTGGTCAGGCCGGCAGCTCCGCTCGCGTCGCCCGTGACGGAGACGCGCGTGGACGCGCGTTCCCGTCGGGGCGCGCCGGCGTCCTAGGGTTGGCGCCGCTGGCGACCCGATCGATGGGGAGGGATCGACCGTGGGGGACACCGACGCCGTCAACCTCGCGCTGCTCGTCCTGCGCCTGACGCTCGCCGTCGTGATGTTCGCGCACGGCTGGGCGCACCTCTTCAGCGGGGGACGCATCCCGGGCGTCGCCAAGTGGTTCGAGAGCCTCGGCATGCGGCCCGGCCGGCTCCACGCGTGGCTCGCGAGCCTCACCGAGGTCGGCGTGGCGCCACTCCTCGCGCTGGGGTTGCTGACGCCGGTCGCGATGGCAGCCACCGCGGGGCTGCTCATCGTCGCGTGGATCACCAACCACCGGGACGCGGGGTTCTTCGTCTACAACCGGCCCACCGAGGGCTACGAGTACGTGATGTCGCTGATCGCGATGACCTTCGTCGGAGCCGTGCTCGGTGCGGGCGAGTGGTCGCTGGACCGGGCGCTCGACCTCGGCGGGGACCTCAGCGGCTGGGTCGGCGCGGTGATCTTCCTCGTGGTCGGGGTCGGCGGGGCTGCCGGGCTGCTCCTGGTCTTCTGGCGCCCCCCGGAGCCGGAGGCAGCCGAGGACTAGCGCCGTCCCGCGGTTAGGGTCGTCGCGGCTCGAGGGAAGGCGGCGCCATACGGCTCGGTTGCGACGTCGGCGGCACCTTCACCGACCTCGTGCTGATCGATGGCGACGAGGTCCGCGTCGCCAAGGTGCCCTCCACGCCGGGGAACCAGTCGGAGGGCGTCCTCGCGGGCCTGGCGCGGCTCGACGTCGATGCCGCGGCCATCACGCGCTTCGCGCACGGCACGACCGCCGCCACCAACGCGGTGCTCGAACGGCGTCTCGCCCGGACGGTCCTCGTCACGACCCGAGGCTTCCGTGACCTGCTCGAGATCGGTCGGCAGGATCGCCCCGACCTCTACGACCTGACCGTCGACCGCCCCGCCCCGCTCGTCACCCGCGACCTCGTGGTCGAGGTGCAAGAACGGATCAGCGCCGACGGGACCGTGCTCGTCGCGCTCGATGACCCCGGAGCCGTCGCCGCGGCGGTCCGGGACCTGCGGCCGGAAGCGGTCGCGATCTGCCTGCTGTTCGCGTTCGTCGACGACCGCCACGAGCGCGCCATCGCGGATCTGCTCGACGACGTCCCGGTATCGCGCTCGAGCGACGTGCTGCCGGTCTTCCGCGAGTACGAACGCGCCTCGACCACCACGCTCAACGCCGCACTGGCACCCGAGATGCGCCGCTACCTCGGCAGCCTCGACGGCCGTCTCCACGACATCGGACTGTCGGTCCCGGTGGAGGTGATGCGCTCGGGTGGCGGCACGTTCACCGGCCAGGTCGGGGCGCGCTACCCGGTCCACACGCTGCTGTCGGGACCTGCAGCCGGGGCCTGGGGCGCAGCGGCGGTGGGACGCGCTACGGGGTTCGACGACGTCATCGCCTTCGACATGGGGGGCACCTCCACCGACGTCACCCTCGTGGAGGGCGGCGTGCCCGCGACCACGGCCGAGGGCACGATCGACGGACTGCCGTTCGCGGTCCGGACCACCGACATCCACACGGTCGGTGCCGGCGGCGGCAGCATCGCGTGGCGCGACGCGGGCGGGGCGCTACGGGTGGGCCCGCGCTCGGCCGGGGCCGATCCGGGGCCGGCTTGCTACGGCCGGGGCGGTACGGAGCCCACGGTCACGGATGCCAACGTCGTGCTGGGGCGTCTGCCGTCGGACGTGCTCCTCGGCGGTCACCTCGCGCTCGATCATCAGGCCGGCACGGATGCGGTCGGACGGCTGGCCGACGACGTGGGTCTCGGGCTCACGCAGACCGCTCTCGGGATCGTGCAGGTCGTCGAGGCGCACATGGTGAAGGCGCTGCGGGTCGTGTCGGTCGAGCGCGGCAAGGATCCGCGCGACTTCACGCTCGTCCCCTTCGGCGGAGCCGGGGCGCTGCACCAGGCGGCTCTCGCCCGGCAACTGGGCTGTCGTCGGGTGCTCGTGCCGCCGAACCCCGGCGTGTTGTCCGCTCTGGGTCTGCTCACCGCGCCGCTCACGGTCGACGCGGTGCGGACCCACCTCGTGGACGCCGCGAGCGTCGCGAGGTCCGAGATCGAGAAGATGTGGAGCGAGCTGGCCGACGAGTGCCAGCGGCTGCTGGCGGAACAGGGCGTGGCTGACCCCACCATCACGCGCACGGCGGACCTGCGGTACCGCGGACAGGCGTTCGAACTCGAGATCCCAGCTGAGGACGCCAGTCCCGATCACCTCTCCGCGTTGTTCCACGAGGCGCACCGCGAGCGCTACGGGTACGACCAACCCGGCGAGGAGGTCGAGATCGTCAACCTGCGCGCACGGGGCGAGGGCCCCCGCCCCGACGTCGTCCTGCCTCCTGTAGCGCCGGGGCGGGGCGCCGCGGAGGCTCGGACGGGGACGGTCCGTCTCTGGGAGGATGACGGTGCGGTGGATGCCGCGCGCTACCGACGCGACCGGCTCGGCGCGGGCGACGCCATCGAAGGTCCTGCCGTCGTCGAGGGGATCGATGCGACCGTGCTGATCGCACCGGGACAGGCCGCGACGGTGGACGACCTCGGCAGCCTGCTCATCGAGGAGCAGTGATGGACCCGCGCGGCGATCCTGACCTCGATGTGCGCGGTGTCGACCCCATCACGCTCGAGGTGACCAGGAACGCCCTGGTCGGCATCGCGGAGGAGGCCGGGGCAGCGCTGCGCCGCACGGCGTACTCACCCAACATCAAGGAGCGCATCGACTGCTCGACCGCGCTGTTCGATGCCGATGCGCAGCTGGTGGCTCAGGCCGAGCACATCCCGGTGCACCTGGGATCGATGCCCGCGTCGGTGGCTGCCGCGTTGGACGTGTTCGGCGCGCTGGCACCTGGCGACCAGGTGCTCGTGTCCGACCCGTACGCCGGTGGAACGCACCTACCGGACTGGACCCTGGTCGCACCGGTCCACCTCGACGGGGCGCTCGTCGGCTACGCCGCCAACCGCGCCCACCACGCCGACGTGGGCGGATCCGCCCCCGGCTCGATGCCCGCCGATGCGACCGAGATCTTCGCCGAGGGACTGCGCATCCCCCCGGTTCGGCTGTGGCGCGACGGCAGCGAGGATCCCGACCTCCTGCGCATGTTGATGCACAACACGCGTACGCCTCGCGAACGCATCGGTGATCTGCGGGCTCAGGCCGGCGCCAACCACCTCGCACAGCGGCGCCTGACGGAGCTGTGTGACCGGTTGGGAGCTGATCGCCTCGCGGAGGTGATGGCCGCGACGCAGGATCACGCCGAGCGAGCCGTGCGCGCCGCCATCCTCGGCATCCCCGATGGCCGCTACAGCTTCGAGGACTTCCTCGACGGCGACGGCTTCACGGACGAGCCGGTACCGATCCGGGTGAGCATCACGGTCGACTCCGACACGCTGCACATCGACTTCGCCGGCTCCGCCCCCCAGGTCGAGGGCAGCGTGAACGCCCCGTTCGCCGTGACGCTGTCGTGCTGCTACTTCGTCCTCCGCGCCGTGACCGACCCCACGATCCCCGCGAACGCCGGGGCGTACCGGCCGCTGGAGGTGGTCGCGCCAGCCGGTTGCGTCGTCAGCCCCGTGGCGCCCGCCGCGGTCGCGGCCGGCAACGTCGAGACGTCACAGCGCATCGTCGACGTGCTCCTCGGGGCGTTCGCGCAGGCGCTCCCCGACCGCGTCCCCGCGGCGTCCCAGGGAACGATGAACAACACCCTGATCGGCGGGATCGATCCGCAGACCGCGGAGCCCTTCAGCTACTACGAGACGCTCGCCGGTGGCCAGGGTGCACGCCCCGACGCGCCCGGGATGAACGGGGTGCACACCCACATGACCAACACCAAGAACACGCCGGTCGAGGCGTTCGAGCTCGCTTACCCGATGCGCGTGCTCGAGTACCGGCTCCGCGACGGCTCCGGTGGGGTCGGGGCGCACCGGGGCGGTGACGGGATCCGTCGGGTGCTCGAGGTGCTCGCCGACCGCGCCACCCTGTCGCTGCTGACCGAACGGCGCCGGCGCGGACCGTGGGGTCGCGAGGGTGGGCAGGATGGGGCGCCGGGTCGTAACGCGCTCATCCGCGACGGCGAGGAACGCGAGCTGCCGGGCAAGGTCACGCTGCGGCTGCAGCGGGGCGATCGGATCGTCGTCGAGACCCCCGGCGGCGGCGGCTTCGGGGCGCCGTAACAGGTGACCGGCGTCTGCGGTTGCGCCGAGGGTTCTTCAGAAACCCGCGTGCGGGCGGTGGTTTCCGCGACTTCCGGAAACCACCGCGTCACGCGGGTTTCTGAGAGACGGCCAGCGCTACCGCCGACGTCGTGACGCCGCCATCAGATCATGCGGAAGGCCTCGGGGGGGATGTCGTAGTGGCGGCGGATCCAGCGGAGGTTGTCGCAGCGGAAGCCGACGCACTCACGCTGGACGATGAGCGCCCACGCGGCATCGCGGACCCGCACGAGCGCGGCCTCACGCTCCGCCGGGTCGCCGTCGACCGCGACGCGCCAGGCGGAGAGCGCCTCCTCGAGCCGGTCTCCCACGCGCCCCAGCGCGTTCGCACGTTCCTCGATCAGCGCCACCTCGACCTGCTCGTGCTGCCCGACCGACCCGCTCGTCACTCCCCCTCCGATCCCGCGTCGTCAACGGCCGTCACCCGCTCGGCGATCTGCTTCGCGTCGTCGAGGCGGAGCTCCTCGACGAACAGCCGCACTCCCCAGTCGCCAGCGAACAGGAACTGTGCCAGCCGCCCCGACTGCTTGTAGTACCAGCCGATGCCGGCCTTCTCGAGCTCCTCGGCGATGCGCTCGGCGTTGGCGTGCTCGTACTGGCCGAGGTAGGTGCTGCGTGGTGCGGTCACGGTGGCTCCCGGTCCGAGGACGAGGATGCCAGATGCGTGCTCAGCAGCAGGCGGCCACGGACGTGCCGGCCTCGGCGGGGACGTCGCCGGTCACCGTGTAGACCTCCCACTCGGCTCCGTCGGGGTCGTTGACCCAGACCTTGTCCTGGAAGGCGTAGCAGCACGAGACCTGGTCCTCGACCAGCGTGGGCAGCCCCTTCTGGGCGAGCCGATCGGTCGCCGCCCGAACGAGGTCGGTGTCCTCGACCTCCACACCGAGGTGGTTCAGGCGCTCGTCGGCATCGGGCTTCTCGATGAGCACCAGCTTGAGCGGCGGGTCGGTGATGGCGAAGTTGGCGTAGCCGGGGCGGCGCTTGGCGGGCTGCGCGTCGAAGAGCTTGCCGTAGAACTCCACCGCCGCGTCCACGTCGCGGACGTTGAGGGCCAGCTGGATCCGGGACATGCGTCGTCCTCCTGTGGGACCGCGCCGAGGTGGCGCCGTCGACGTGAGCGTAGGCTACACATCGACGTTCGTCAATATAGATAGCTGTCTATATGCGCCATGCGCCCCCACGGTTCGGGTCCGGTCAGTAGCCCAGGACCGCCCCTTCGGTCCGCTGGTCGGTCGCCCCGCTGTAGCCGTGACCATCGACGCTGATGGCGTGTGCGTGACCCATGAGGTGGTCGCGGCGCCCGACGACGGTGACGCGGTGTCCGAGACGTTCGAGACCCTCGGCGAGATCGGTCGATCCGGGACCGCTCTCGAGGATGACCGACGCGTCGGTCACGGCGATGACCCAGCGGGGCGAGTCGAGCGCCGTCTGCAGGTCGGTGCCATCGTCGACGATGTGTCCGAGCAGTTGCACGTGCGTTTGTGCCTGACCGTCCCCGCCCATCGTCCCGAACACCAGGTAGGGCTCGCCCGCCCGCAGGACCATCCCGGGGATGAGGGTGTGTAGCGGTCGTTTCCCCGGTCCGATGGCGTTGGGGTGGTCGGGCTCGAGCACGAACATCGCCCCGCGGTCGTGGAGGTTGATGCCCCACTGAGGAACGTGTAGACCCGAGCCGAAACCCTGGTAGTTGGACTGCAGCAGGCTGACGAGCATGCCGTCGGCATCGGCGACGGTCATCGCCGCGGTCCCGGCGGCGGCCTCACGACCGCGCCACGGCGCAGCACGACGCGGATCGAGCGCAGCGGCGATGCGCTGGACACGACGCTCGGCGAGCAACTGCTCGGGATCGATGTCGAGGTGGTCCGGATCCCCGAGGTGCTCGTCCCGGTCGGCGAGCGCGACCTTCACCGCTTCGATCTGCAGGTGGGTGCGGGCGATCTGCTCAGTCGGGAGCGCGCCGAGCACGTCGAGCACCGCGAGCGCCGTCAAGGCGGTGATCCCCTGCGTCGGCGGGGGGTGCTCGAGCACGTCGACGTCGCGGTAGGTGCACGAGAGAGGTGTCACCCAATCGCCTCGGTGTGCCGCGAGATCGTCCTCGGTCATGAGCCCGTGCCGGGCCCGGACCGTCTCGACGATGTCCTCCGCCACGGCCCCCGCGTAGAACGCTTCGGGGCCCTCCTCGGAGATCACCTCGAGCGTCCGCGCCAACGCCGGCTGGCGCAGCACCTTGCCGGCGGCGGCCTCGCGGTAGACCGAGCGCCACGCCCCGTAGTCGCGCAGGTGCTCCTGCGCCGGCCCGAGGAACTCCATCGCGGCCTCGGAGACGACGAACCCGTCGCGCGCGTACCCGATCGCCCTGGTCGCGAGCTCGCCGAACGACCGGCGGCCGAAGCGTTCCAGCAGGTCGAACCACCCACGCACGGCACCCGGCACCGTGACGGTCATACCGCCCATCGACGGCATGGCCTCCCCGATCTCGTCACGGACCCGTTCGAGGGTGGCTGCGGCCGGGGCGCGCCCCGCCCCGGCGTAGGCGTGAGCCTCGCCATCCCAGACGGTCGCGAACAGGTCCCCACCCACGCCGCAGTGGTAGGGCGTGACGACGGCGAGGACGAGGTTCGCCGCTACCGCCGCGTCCACCGCGTTGCCGCCTTGGCTCAGCGTGGCGACACCCGCAGCGGAGGCGAGATGGTGGGGCGAGGCCACGCAGGCGCGCGGAAACCGGCGGGTACCGAGCATTGCCACCTCCCCGTCCAGCGCGGCCCGGAGGGTAGGCCAGATGCGAGAGGCCGTCGTCGCGACCCCCTACGCTTCCGGACCCCGTGCCGGAGGCTGCTGTGCGCGACGTCGTCGTGGTGGGTGGCGGCATCATCGGTCTGGCCACGGCCTACCGCCTGCTCGAACGGCGTCCCGACCTCGACGTGATCGTGCTCGAGAAGGAGCGCGAGGTCGGTTCGCACCAGTCGTCGCACAACTCCGGCGTCCTCCACGCTGGCCTGTACTACGCGCCGGGCTCGTTGAAAGCGCGCCTGTGTGTGAGCGGCAAGCGCGACCTGGAGAAGTTCGCCGCGACGCACGGGATCGCGGTGACCCGTCACGGCAAGGTGGTGGTGGCGGTGGACCGCGCCGAGCTCCCACGGCTCGCGCTGCTCGAGGAACGCGCGCGCGCCAACGGAGTCCCTGGTCTGCGGCGTCTGCGCGCGGCGGAACTCGCCGAGGTCGAGCCGCACGTGCACGGTCTCGCCGCACTGCACAGCCCCGCGACCGCGACGATCGACTTCGGAGCGGTCTGCCGCGCCCTCGCCGACGAGGTGCGGGCACGTGGTGGCGAGGTCCTCACACTGGTGACCGTGCAGGGGTTGCGTGAGCGTGCCCAGGAGGTCGTGGTGCGGACCACGATCGGCGCGCTCGCGGCGCGGCAGGTGATCGCCTGCGCTGGCCTGCAATCGGACCGGGTCGCACGGCTGAGCGGCGTCGAGGATCGCGAGGCCATCGTGCCGTTCCGGGGCAGCTACCTCCGCCTCGTCGGACCGGCTGCCAGCCTGGTGCGCGGTCACCTCTACCCGGTCCCGCTGCCGGGGCTGCCGTTCCTCGGAGTCCACGTCACGCAGCGACACGACGGCGAGGTGTGGGTGGGACCCAACGCGGTCGTCGCGCTCGCACGTGAGCGCTACGACCGCTGGGCGGTCGACCTGCGCGACACGCGCGATGTCATCCGCCACCCGGGGTTCTGGCGTCTCGCGGCCGACCACCTCCGCACGGGCGTCGCGGAGGTGCACCGGGACCTGTCGATCGCGGCGACCGCACGCGAGCTCCGCCGCTACGTGCCCGGTGTGGGGGTAGCCGACCTCGAACGCGGCCCGTCGGGGATCCGCGCCCAGTCCGTACGAGCCGACGGCGAGCTCGTGGACGACTTCTCCTGGTCGTCGACCCCACGGGTGCTCCACGTCCGCAACGCCCCGTCACCCGGCGCCACCGCTAGCCTCGCCATCGGTAGGGTGATCGCTGAGCGTGCGCTCGACGGACTCGGAGGAGGATCCCGTGCAGCAAGTTGACGACACCGTCTACCGGTCCGTGGTTGAGGTCGTGCGCGAGGGTGGGCCGATCCGCCATGCCACGATCCCCGGCCGCGACGAACCGATCTCGTTCGGCGTCCACAGCGAGATCGCCGAGCACTACGGGGTGAGCCCCGACGACTACCCGCAGGAGACGACCACGCTCGACTACGTGGTCGCCGCAGCGGCCGGCTGACTCACCGGAACGTTCGGGGGTGCCCTGGAAGCACGCGGCATCCCCGCCGGAGACGGTCGTCTCCGATCCCGCGCCACCGGCGACATCGGTCTCGACGGCAGGACCCTCATCATCCGTCGCATCCACGTCACGTACACCCTCACCGTCGATGCTGGGGCGGACCGCGACGTGATCGACCGGGTGCTCGACTTCCACGCGGAGCACTGCCCGGTCGCGCGGTCGATCGGCGGCTGCATCGACATCAGCACGGATGTCGAGGTCGTCAGCGGGTAGGGCGTGTGGGCGGGAGCGCTGGGACCCACAACGAGTAGGGTCGGCAGCGTGACCACCACCGACCTCGACCTCGCCGGTCTGGCGTTCCAGCTCCGCCGCGAGGTGCGGGGCGAGATCCGGTTCGACCCGGCATCCCGAGCCCTCTACGCGACCGACGCCTCGCACTACCGCCACGTGCCCCTCGGCGTGGTCGCGCCGGCGGATGTCGACGACGTCGTGGCGACGCTCGCGGTGTGCCGCGACGCGCACGTACCCGTCACCACGCGCGGCGCGGGCACGTCGCTCGCCGGCCAGGCCGCGAACGAAGCCGTCATCATCGACCTCAGTCGGCACCTCCGCCACGGCATCGAGGTCGATCCCCTCACCGCGACCGCCACGGTCGATGCGGGGGTGGTCCTCGACGACCTCCAGCGCGTCGCGGCGTTCCACGGGCTCACGTTCGGACCTGATCCGTCGACCCAGAACCGGGCCACCATCGGCGGGATGGTCGGCAACGACGCATGCGGCGTCCACTCCGTGATCGCGGGCCGGACGCAGGACAACGTCGAGGCGCTCGACGTGCTGCTGTACGACGGCACCCGCCTCACCGCACCCGGCCCGGCCGCTGCCCGCACCGACGGAGCGCACCCGGCGGCCCAGATCATCCGGTCGCTGGAGCACCTGCGGGATGACCACGTCGACCTCATCCGGTCCCGGTTCCCGGTGCTGCCGCGGCGCGTGTCGGGCTACAACCTCGATGCCCTGCTCCCCGAGAACGGCTTCCACGTCGCGCGGTCGTTGGTGGGCACCGAGGGGACCTGCGCGCTGGTCCTCGCCGCGACCCTGCGGCTCATCCCCCGGCCCCGTCACCGCGTCGTCGTGGTTCTGGGCTACCCCTCGCTCGCGTCCGCGGCCGAGGACGTCGTGGACGTGCTCGCGACGGGCCCGATCGGGCTTGAAGGGATCGACGAGCACGTGGCGGCCGGGGTCGGACGCACCCGCGCGAGGGCGGAACTCGAGCTGCTCCCGGACGGATCCGCGTGGCTCCTCGTCGAGTACGGCGGCGCCAGCCGCGCCGAGGCGCAGTCGCGAGCCGACTGGCTGCGCAGCCAGCTCCGACGCGCCGGTGGCGGTCCGACGGTCCGCGTCGTGACCGAACCCCGAGCCCAGCGAGCGGTCTGGGAGGTGCGACGAGCGGGGCTCGGGGCGACCACGTTCGCACCGGGTGGCCGGGCTCGCCTCCCGGGCTGGGAGGACGCCGCGGTCCCTCCCGAACGCCTGCCCGCGTACCTGCTCGGCCTGGCGGATCTGCTGAGCGAACACCGCCTCGAGGCGGCGCTCTACGGCCACCTCGGTGACGGCTGTGTCCATGCCAAGATCGACTTCGACCACACCACCCCGGAGGGTCGTGCCACGTACCGGCGGTTCGTGGAGGACGCCGCCGATCTCACCGTCGGGCTCGGAGGCTCGCTGTCGGGTGAGCACGGCGATGGCCAGTCCCGGTCGGAGCTGCTCGAGCGCATGTACGGCGCGGAGGTGGTCGCGCTGTTCCGGCGCTTCAAGAGCATCTGGGATCCCGACGGGATGATGAACCCGGGCCGCATCGTCGACCCCGCTCCGCTCGACGCCGATCTGCGCTGGTCCGCCCAGCCCGACCTTGTCCGGCCCCAGACCGTGTTCGCGTTCGCGGACGACCACGGCTCGCTCGGGCAGGCGGCCTCACGCTGCGTCGGCATCGGCCTGTGTCGTCGTGACGACGACCGCGCCACCATGTGCCCCAGCTACCGCGCGACCCACGACGAGCAGCACTCGCCACGGGGTCGCGCCCACCTGCTCTTCGAGATGCTGCATCCCCGTTCCGAGCTCGACGGCTTCGGTGACGAGTCGATCCGCGCAGCCCTCGACCTCTGCCTGTCGTGCAAGGCGTGCAAGGCGGAGTGCCCGACCGGTGTCGACATCGCCACGTACAAGGCCGAGTTCCTCCACCAGCACTACCACGGCCGGATCCGGCCCCGCGCGGCCTACGCACTGAGTCTCGTGCCGTGGTGGGCGCGCGCTGCTTCGCGCGCCCCGCGCCTCGCCAACCGCATCCTCGGTTCGAGCGGGGCGCGACGGCTCGCCGGCATCGCCCCCGCACGCACGCCTCCCGTCATCGCACCCGAGACCTTCCGTCGGTGGTGGAAGCGGCGCGAACTTCGCGGAGAGCCTCGTCACTCGCCGGATGGTCGGGACGGCGGGCCGGCGGTCGTGCTCTTCCCGGACACGTTCACCGACCGGTTCGAACCCTGGGTCGGCTCGGCCGCCGTTTCGGTCCTGGAGGACGCCGGCTTCCGTGTGGAGGTACCGCTGCCGTGGCTGTGCTGCGGCCGTCCGCTGTACGACAGCGGCATGCTCGGACTGGCCCGACGTCAGCTCGAACGTCTGGTGCGGGTGCTCGGGACCGGCGCCGCGCCGCTGGTCGTGCTCGAGCCGAGCTGCCTCGCCGTCTTCCGGGACGAGCTGCCGGCGATGCTTCCGAACGATGAGCGGGCTCGACGTCTGTCCCGCCGTGCGGTGTCACTGGCCGAGCTGCTGGTCAGTGCCGGCTACGAACCCGCCGTTCTCCCCGACGAGGTGACGGTCCAGCCGCACTGTCAGCACGCCGCCGTCGTCGGCCACGATGCCGACGCGGCCCTGCTGGCAGCGACTCAGACACGCTTCCTCGACGCGGGCTGCTGCGGCATGGCGGGCTCGTTCGGCTTCGAGGCAGGCGACAAGCACGCGGTGTCGGTCGCGGTCGCCGAGCGCCGCTACCTCCCCGCGCTACGCGAGCTGTCCGACGACGCGACCGTCATCGCCGACGGCTTCAGCTGCCGCACCCAGACCGCGGACCTCGCGGGGCGCCGCACCCTCCACCTCGCCGAGGTCCTCGCCGCCGGTCTCGCCCGTCGGGAGTCGGTGTAGTGGTTACTCCCGGTTCTCCGGGACTTCCCACGACACCTGGAGGAGATGCCACGACGTACTCTGAGATCGCGCCGCGGTAGCCCAACCGGCAGGAGGCAGGGTCCTTAAAAGACCTCCAGTGTGGGTTCGAATCCCACCCGCGGCACGGCGTTACCCGTAGGTGCCCTGCTCGGGGGTGCCGGCATCGCCGCCCCGCTGGTCCCGGACCAGGCGCACCAGCGGGCCGTGGTGGAACACCTCGACCGGCTCGAGACCGAGTTGCTCCCACACGCCCCGCGGGACCCCGATGTCCGCGAGGTACAGGTCGCCGAGGAAGGGGTGGGTGATCGGATCGCGGAACCCGACCTTCGGGGCGGCGACGGTCACCGTGATGTCGGCGGTGACGCACAGGCCGTGCAGGCCGTCCGCGAGCATGCCGCTGGGGAGGTCGTTGCTGACGACCCGGACGTCGTGGCGCTGCAACCACCCGACCGCATCGGCGACCAGATCACGCAGGCCCGGCTCCGCCCCGTAGCCCAGCATCGCGTCGACGACGGCATCGCCGGCGTTCGCGGGACGGTCGAAGTCGGCGACGTCGATCCCGGCGAGGCGCAACGCTTCGACCTGGTCCGCCAGCACCGGCTCACCGGTCAGGCGGACGACGACCGACGCCCCGTACCCCGCCAGGAGCCGGGCCGCGACGAGTCCGCCAGCGCCGTTCCCGCCCGAGCCGGCGAGGACCGTGACGAGACGGCCGTCGACCCTGCCAAGCAGGCCGCGGGTGGCCTCGGCCAGCCCCCGTCCCGCGTGCTCCGCCAGTGACGCCAGCGGCACGCCGACGGCCGCGAGGTGACGGTCGACCTCGCGCATCTGCTCCGCCGTCACGTGGGTCATGCCAGCCGAGTCCACCTCGGGAACGCCGTCGAGGCGGGCCTTGCGCTGCCACGTGGGGGCGTGCTCCCAGGGGCGCACGACGCGCTCGTCGTCGAGGTCCTCGGGGCGGGTCCCGCCCGACCAGTCCTCCACGGCAGCCTCGAGGAGCAGCGCCATGACGATCGCGGTGGCCCCCCAGAGCAGGTCGTCATCGAGCTGCCACGCCCACGTGCGCGCACGCTGGTCCGACAGCGTGACCGTGCGCCAGGTCGAGCGATCGAGCAGCTGCGCCAGCGGGACCCGCAGGATGGCGTCCACCTCCCACGGGTTGGGGTTCAGCTCGTGCGGGGCTCGCCACCGTGCCAGCACGGGCACGACCCAGAAGCGGGACGGAGGGATGTAGAACCTGGGCCCGACCCCGACGACCTCGACGGAGTCGGCGTCGAGGCCGATCTCCTCGTCGGCCTCCCGCAGCGCCGCCTGCTCGATCGTCTCGTCGGGATCGAGCCGACCGCCGGCGAACGAGATCTGTCCGGGGTGGCTGCCGAGGTCGGGGCGGCGGCGGGTCAGCACGACCACGGGCCCGGCTTCGCTGTCCTCGAGCAACACCAGCACCGCCCCGACCCGAGCGTCAGGCGGGGGCGACTTGGCGCGATCGTCGACCTGCTCCAGCGCGGACCGCAGGCGCGCCCAGAAGCGTTCCGGCTCGAGCCTGGGGTCCACCGATGCCACCTCCGTTCAACGGAAGGCTACGAGGCCCGTGGCCGGGCGACACGGCGAGCCGGTGCACCCGGGTTCACACGGTTCCCACTGCCCGTGGACCCAGAAGAGGGGCAGAACGGGCCTTGGGCATCGCACGGTTCTCACTACCGTGAGTGCCACGTACGACCAGTGTCGGGGACGATGGCGACCGCCGACGACCACGGAGGCGCAGTGACGCCCGCAGCAGCCACCTCTGCTCCCAGCACGGCCGAACCGTTCCCGGCCGACGTCGACCCGGCTTCGATCACCCCCGAGGACCTTCCGGACGACGGCTACGGCGACCTCGCCGAGATCGACGACTTCGAGAGCCTCGTCCGCCGCTTCCGCGCGGGCGGGATCGAGGAGGACGACTTCAAGCCGATGCGGCTGCACATGGGCTGCTACGGCATCCGGCAGTCCACGACCCACATGGTGCGCATCAAGGCCCCGCTGGGCCGCTTCGACGCCCGCCAGTTCGAGGCGATGGCGGTCATCGCGGAGCGGTGGTCGCGTGGCTTCGCGCACATCACGACGCGACAGAACTTCCAGTTCCACTTCGTGAAGCTGGAGGACGTGCCCGACGTGATGCGCGTCTCCGCGCTGGCGGGACTGACGACCCGCGAGGCGTGTGGCAACGCCATCCGCAACGTGACGATGTCACCGCTCGCGGGTGTGCACCCCGACGAGGTGCTGAACGTGGAGGCCGCCGCCGACGAGGTCGTGCGCCACTTCCTCCGCCACGGTCAGTTCCAGGAGCTCCCCCGGAAGTTCAAGATCGCCTTCTCGGCCGCGAACGACGACGACGCCGGGACCGGCTTCCACGACGTGGGTGTGCTCCCGGCGGTGGATGCCGACGACAACGCCGGCTACCGCATCGTGCTCGGTGGAGGGCTCGGCTCGTCGCCCCACGAGGCGGTCCAACTCGAGGACTTCACCCCAGCGGAGCTGCTGCTGCCGACGGTCCACGCGGCTCTCGACCTGTTCAACGACGAGGGCGAGCGGCGCAACCGCGTCCGCGCACGCATGAAGTTCCTCGTGAAGAAGCTCGGACGCGACGAGTTCGTCACGAAGGTGCTGGAGCGTCGGGACGTGGCCATCGCCAACGGCCTGCGGAGCACGGTGGTCCCCCACCCGCCCGCCGCCACCGGCCCGACCGCTGACACCCCTCTCGATCTGCCGCCCGACCTCGCCGACCGCGACACCCCCGCGTACCGCTACTGGCTCAGCACCAACACGCTGCGCCAGCGTCAGGGTGACCGCTTCGCGGTGTACGCCTCCATCTACCTCGGCGACCTCGACACGTCGCAGTTCCGTGGTCTCGCTGCGCTGATGCGCGCCAACGACATCGACGACGCTCGGCTGACGATCCGCCAGAACGTCGTGTTCCGCGACGTCCGCCCCGAGCGGCTGCCGTACCTGTGGGCGGGGCTCGCGGAGCTGGGTCTGGACCGGCCGTTGGCGGAGAAGTCGGGCGATGTCGTCAGCTGCCCCGGTGCCGAGACCTGCAACCTCGCGATCACCGCGTCGCGTGGTCTGGCCGAGGCCATCACCAACGACCTCGTCGAGCGGTCGCTGCACGAGATCGACGGTGTGCGCATGAACATCTCGGGGTGCCCCAACTCGTGCGGGCAGCATCAGGCCTGGGACCTGGGGTTCTCGGGCATGGCGCGGCGCGACAGCCAGGGCAACGAGGGACCCGGCTACCGCGTGTTCGTCGGGGGCCGGGTCGACGACGGCGGGGCGCGCTTCGGCGACTACGTCGCCAAGGTGCCCGCCAGGAACGCACCCGAGGCAGCCGCTCGCATCCTGGCTCGGTTCCGTGACGAGCGCATCGATGACGAGCCCCTGTGGAGCTGGTACGACCGCACCGGCAAGGCCGAGGTGGCGGCACTCGTGGCCGACCTCGAGAAGGTCCCGGAGAAGGCCGACGCCCCCGCCTTCTACGTCGACTGGGGCGCCACCGAGACCTTCGAGGTCATCCTCGGCCAGGGTGAATGCATGGTGTAGGGCGTCGCTACATGTCGACCTTGTCGAGGAGGCTGATGAGGTCGTCGGCGTGCTCCTCCTCCTGCTCGAGGATCCACTCGATGAGTCGACGCGTGGTGGTGTCGTCGTCGCCGAGCCAGCGCACGATCTCCTGGTAGGTCGAGATCGCGATGCGCTCCGCGACGAGGTCCTCCTTGATCATGTCCACGATGTCGGTGCCCTCGGAGTAGTCGGCGTGGGCGCGTGTCGCGAGGCCCTCGGGGTTGAAGTCGGGCGCCCCACCGAGCTGGGTGATGCGCTCGGCGACGCGGTCGGCGTGCTGCTGCTCCTCGTTGGCGTGCTCGAGGAACTCGGCCTTGGCGACCTCGGCCTTCACGCCGTCAGCCATGTAGTAGTGGCGCTTGTAACGCAAGACGCACACGAGTTCGGTCGCGAGGACCTCGTTCAGCACGTCGATGACGCGCTCGACATCCGCGCCGTAGCTGTCGGTGATCGCACCCCTGCTCATCTCCGAGCGGGCACGCTCCCGGATCGTCTCCATGTCTGCCTTGAACTCGCCGGGCACGGTGACCTCCTGTCGACGTTCACTCAACCGTAGACCGCTACCGTCACCCGTGGGTACGGCCTCGCCACGGTCGTTCGTCTCCCCTCACCACGTCGCGGCGCCGAGCCCGCGGGCGAGTCCGTCGAGGATGTCCGCCTCGCTCGCGACGATCGCGTCGAAGCCGTACCGGTCGAGGACGCCCGCCAGGATCAGAGCCCCACCGACGATGACATCCTCCCGACCCGCCTGCATCGGCCCGAAGGTGGCACGTCCGGCCGCAGGCACCTCGGCGAGTCGAGCGACCCACGCCGTGACGGCCGTGCGCGGGACCTCGGTGCCGTGGATCCGCTCGGGGTCGTAGCGGTCGAGACCGAGGTGCAGCGCAGCGATCGTGGTCACGGTGCCGGCCACACCGACCAGCACCGTCGCGTCGGTGACCGTCGACCCCGTGTCAGCGAGAGCGTCGTCGGCCCGTTGGAGCTGTGACTCCACCTCCGCGCGGGCCGCCTCCAGCTGCTCGACCGTCGGCGGATCGTCCGGGAGCAGGCGCTCGGTGAGACGCACGCACCCGAGCTGCAGCGACACGCTACCGACGACGGCATCCCGCTCATCGCCGACGATGAGCTCGGTGGAGCCACCACCGATGTCCAGGACCGCGCACGGCCGGGGGAGCTCCAGCGCGACGACCGCCCCCGCGTAGGCGGTGGCGGCCTCCTCGTCACCGGACAGCACGCGGGCGTCGACGCCCGCAACCTCGCGAACGCCCGCGAAGAAGCGGTCGCGATCCGCGGCATCCCGGACGGCGGAGGTGGCCGCGATGCGGACGTGACGAGCGCCGTGAGCCTCCCAGATCGTGCGGTACCGGGCGAGCGTCTCCAGCGTGCGCTGCAGCGCCTCGTCGGCGAGGTGTCCCGTCCGGTCGACGCCCTCGGCCAGCCGCGTGATGGTCAGCTCGCGTGTGATCGCCTCGCCGCCGCGGTCGACGACCAGCAGCCTCGTGGAGTTGGAGCCCATGTCGACCGCAGCGGTCGTCACCGACGTCCCTCCACCCGTGGTCCAGGCTCACCTGTCCGGAGGCGTTCCTCCCACACCGTGCGCTCCTCGTCGTCCACGCACGGGCCAGGACACGGGACGGGCGCGGCGCGGTCGAAGGCCCACGCCCCGACCGGGTTGTCCCCCGTCGCCAGGTGGTGGGCCACGTGCACGTGGAGGCACTTGACGTGGCGCTTCGACCCACCTGAGCCCGGTGCGCCCGGGAGAGGCTCGTCCAGCTGGTCGCGGAACGCGATGGCGCGGTGGTAGGCGGCGGCGTGCTCGGCTCGGAACGTCTCGTCGTCGTCGAGACGGTCGTTGACGGTCACCATCTCGCCGTCGGCCTCGAGCGTTCCGATGCGCGCACGCATCACGGGGCAACTCAACCAGAACGTCGTCGGGAACGGCGTGCCGTCCTCGAGTCGGGGACCGACTCGGACCACCGTCGGCAGGCCGAACACGCAGCGGTGCACGACCGCGTTGTCGCCCCGCGCAGGACGGCCGAGCTGCGCTGACACGACGGCTCGTTCGGAGAGGCCCGTCGGCGGAGCCGAGCCCGCGGTGTCGTAGGACGCGCGAGGGTCACGTTGGACGGCGTCGTCGGAGGGCGGCGGAGCAGCTACCGCTTGCTCTCCCGTTGGCGGCGAGCCTCGCCCTGGATCATCTGGGAGCTGTGCATGAACCGCCGCAACCGCTTGTCGAAGTCGCGGTCGAGCCGGTTGCGGCGCGGAGGTTCCGGGATGTCCTCGAACTCCGGGTCGGCCTGCCGGATGGAGAGATCGACCTTGCCATCGTCCTTGATGGCGATGATCCTGACCTCGACCTTCTCGCCTTCCGTGAGGTAGGCGTAGATGTTGTCGACGAAGTTCAGATCGACCTCGGAGACGTGGCACAGCCCGGTGACCGTGCGGTCCGATCCCTCGGCGACGGGGATGTCGATAAACGCCCCGTACTCCTCGAGCCGGACCACGGTCCCCTCGATGATGTCGCCCTGCTGGATCAACCACCCTCCCACGGCGGCTCGGACCCCGCGCTACGCGGCCGAACGGCCGGTCGGGAGGGTAGGCGCGTGCCTCGGGGAGCGGCAAGCGCCGACAGCACGCGACGCATCGCTAGCGAGCGTGAGGAGGCCGGTGATGACGACGGCGGGCCCAGGACTGCGGACGTTCGTTTCAGGGGCGCTGTCGTGCAGGAGGCCGGCGTGACTGGCATCGGGCTGGACGTAGTACGACACCGGACAGTTGCACCGTGAGGTCCACTTCTCGACCTCTGGTGTGACGGTGTCGGGTTCGCCGTGCTGGTAGGGCCGGATCGCGTCCCGGTCGCTGAAGACGAGCAGCACTGGGGTGGGACCCACCAGGGGCAGTTTCGCCTTGATCTCCCACTCGAGCAGCGGCGCCGTCAGGTGCTCGCCCACCGGGGTCCGCACCTGCGGGTCGAAGAAGACCTCGGCGCTGCAGAACCGCTGCACGATGTGACGACGGACACCGTCGAGGTGGAACAACCAGCGCACGCATGCCTCGTAGTCAGGGAAGACGTCGTAGTAATCGTCGCCCCTGGGCCACTGGTCCAGCCACAGGGGCAACAGGTAGTCGTAGAGAAACTCGTCCGAGACGCCGTGATTGCTGTGCGCGATCGGGATGATGCCGTCGATGTCGTGGTGGCGGGTCGCGTAGATCTCCACGGTGTGGCCACCGCTGCTCATGCCGGACAGGACCACGCGGTCGACGCCTCGCCCGACCTCGACCCCTCCGCCGTCGATGCAGGGTTCGGAGCCGATGCGGTAGGTGCCGCCACGGAGCCGGGTGACCATCTCATGGGTCATCTCCGCGTGCGCGTCCAGCGTCAGTGCGTAGCCCGAGCCCCTGTACCGACTCGCGCCGAAGCCGAGCCGGTCGATGGCGAACACGCCGTAGCCGGCGCCGGCGAGTTCACGTGCCAGCGAGGGCGCGCCCTTGACGCCGGGGCGGGCGCCGTCCCAGGAGGTGCGATCGGCCTGCGCCCCGTGCAGCAGCAGCAGCGCGGTCGACACCTCGGCGAGCTCGCCGGTGTGGAACGCGGTGCCGCTGACCTGATGTGACGTCACCCCACCCAGACCCGTGCCCGCGGCTCCGGTGCCCGCACGCATGTGCACGGTGAAGCACACCTCGGTCTGGCGCACCGCCGCCCGGCCGAGGCGGCCGGCGCGGCCATCGGGATCGCGACCGCCACGAGCAGGACAGCGGTCGCCGCGGACACGGTCCTCTTCATGTCGTTTCCCTCTCCATAGCGCAGCCTCTTCAGAGATCCAGGCTGTCGAGCCAGTCGATGACGGCGTCGAACATCTCGGGGGCGGTGTCGTGGAACCAGGACACGTGGCTGGCGTCCGGCTGGATGTAGACCGACACCGGGCAGTTGCAGCGCGTCTCCCACATCTCGATCTCGGGGCTGACCACATCGGGCGAGCCGTACTTGTACGGGAAGAGGGCGTCGCGGTCGGCGAACACCAACAGCACCGGCGTCGGCCCGACCAGCCCGACACTGGCCTTGATGTCCTGGCTCACCCCAGGGCCGCTCGCGACCTCCCCGCTGGGAGAGCGCATGTTCAGCCGGTCGAGGTCGCCGTAGTACTGCGGGCCGCAGACCTGCTCCACGATCCGACGTCGTGCACCGTCGAGGTGGAACAGGAAGCGCACGCAGCCCTCGTAATCGGAGAAGCCCATATCGGTGGAGTCGCTCGCAACCAGCGACGGAACGACGGTGTCGCGGTAGTGCTCCCAGAACTCGTCGGAGACGCCGTGGTTGCTGAACACCAGCGGCACGATCCCGGCGATGTCGTGGTAGCGGGTCGCGTACAACTCGATCAGCGCGGCACCCATGCTGAAGCCACCGAGCACCACCTTCTCCGCCCCGCGGCCGGCCTGCACGCCGCTGCCCGCGACACAGGGAGCGCGCATGATGCGGTACGTCCCCTCGCGGATCTGGGTGACGATCTCGTGCGTCATCTCGACGTAGGCGTAGAGCGTCAACCCGTAGCCCGACCCGTCGTAGGGGTCGTAGGGGCTGCGGGCGTAGCCGAGCCGGTCGATCGCGAACACGCCGTAGCCCGCCTGCGCCAGCTCGCGGGCCAGCGAGCGCGCGCCCTTGACGTGCGGCCACGCCCCGTCCCAGCTGCTCCGCTCCGCGACGGCACCGTGCTGCAGCAGCAGCGCGGTGGAGACCTCGGAGAGGTCCCCGGTGTGGAACACGGTGCCGGCGACCTGGTACGGCGTGAGGTCGCCCGGCATGTGCACCGTGAAGCACACCTCGGTCTGGCGCACCTCCGCCTCTGCCGAGGAGGCGGCCGGGGCGGCCATCGCGGCGGCCACGAGCGCGACAGCGATCGTCAGCGACATCGTCTTCCTCATGTCGTTCCCCTTCCGTGGTAGGCAGCCGTTCAGCCGCCCAGTCCGTCGAGCCAGTCGATGACCACGTCGAACATCTCGGTGGTGCTGTCGTGGTAGGTCAGGGCGTGCCCGGCGTCGGGCTGCACGTACACCGACACCGGGCAGTTGCAGCGCGTCTCCCACATCTCGATCTCCGGCGTCGTGAGGTCCCGAGAGCCGTGCTCGCCGGGGAAGATCGTGTCGTGCTCACCGAAGACCAGCAGCGCCGGGGTCGGCCCGACCGAGCCGATGGAGGCCTTCATGTCCTGCTGCACGATCGCGGCGCTGGACATCTCGCCGCTGGCGGCCAACGGCTTGGTCCCGTCGTTCTCACCGTTCAGGTCGGGGTCGCAGACCTGCTCGACGACGGGGTGACGCGCCCCGGCGAGGTGGAACAGCCAGCGCACGCAGTTCTCGTAGCCTCGGAACGGGTCGACGTAGTCGCTGGTCAGCATCTGCGGGACCACGTCGCTGCTGTAGTGCTCGAAGAACCCGTCGGAGACGCCCTGGTTGCTCCACGCCATCGCGACGATGCCATCGATGTCGTGGTGCCGGGTGGCGTACAGCTCCACGATCTCCGCACCGTTGCTCAGCCCAGCCATCACCACGCGGTCAACGCCCCGCCCGACCGGCACACCGCCACCATCGACGCACGGTTCGGAGCTGAGCCGGTAGGTACCGGCACGCATCTGCGTGACGATCTCGTGGCTCATCTCCACGTACGCGTACGCCGTCAGCGCGTAGCCCGACCCGTCGTAGTCGCTCGCCCCGTAGCCGAGCCGGTCGATCGCGAACACCCCGTAGCCGGCCCGGGCCCACGCGCGCGCCGTCGACGGGGCGCCCTTGACGTAGGGCCAGCCACCGTCCCAGAACGTGCGATCCGCCGCCGCCCCGTGCTGCAACAGCACCGCGGTCGACAGCTCAGCGAGATCGGCGGTGTGGAACACGGTGCCGGCGACCTGGTACGGCGTGAGGTCGCCCGGCATGTGCACCGTGAAGCACACCTCGGTCTGTCGCACCGCCCCGCCCTCCGCAGCCGCTGGATCGACCGCCGGCGTCGCAACGGGCGTGACGAAGCCGAGCGCCAGTGCCATCACGAGTGCGCCGAAGCAGACCCGGATCAGCGGGCGTGCCGCGGCGATCGATCTCGTGCTGTCCATTGCGGATCCTCCTTCGTGTCGTGGTGCCGGAACTGGTGGGTCAGAAGCCCTGCGGACATGTGCGCGTGCGTGTGCTCGGAACTGCCATTCTGTGGTTCTCGGCCCATGCCATGCGCACCTGCGACACGCGATGGCCTACGTATGCCATCGACGTCACCGGAACCCTGCCCTGGCGGCCGCGACGACGAGATCGGCGTTGGATGCGGCGTTGAAGGCGTTGCGCAGACGCACTAACCGCCGTTGCACGCTGCGGGGACTGATACGCAACTGCCGGGCTATGGCGGTGATCGTCTCACCCGCCAGCAGCAGGCTGAGAACTAGCTCGTCCTCGGGAGACAAGCTTGGGTGCACCACTCGGTCGTCTGAGAAGGCAGCGGCTTCATCGGGCGTGATCGCGACCAGCGACACAGGGGTGCTGCGACCGCGCCAGCGGTGCGGGACGGTGTCCCGGGCCAGCAGCACCCAGCCGGCCCACGCGCCGGTGGAGTTCGCTCCGTCGGTGTGTTGTGTCATCCGTCTGTGTCCAGCTGTCCTCGCGCACACGCGGTAACCGTCCTCACCGTTGGCGCGCGCAACGTGTGCCGACACCGGCACGTAGGGGTCGCCGCGGCCCACCTCGTCCGTATGGCGCGCTCACGTTCGTCGGTGTTGGTCGATCTGATCCCGCAGGGTGCGGCCCGTGGCTGGATATCGGCTGGACGATTCCTTGACGGTCGCGTCCAGCCCCAGGACACTTTCGGTCATGGACTTCCGGATCCTTGGCCCTGTAGCGGTCGTTGACGAGGGGCACGTGCTGGATCTGGGCCCGCCGCAGCAGCGGGCGGTCCTCGCGCTGCTGCTGATCCGCCTGGGTGAGGTGGTCTCGGCCGGCGCGATCGTGGACGCGATGTGGCGCGAGTCGCCGCCGGGGACGGCAGCGAACCTGGTACAGGGCTACGTGTCCGGGCTGCGCAAGGTGTTGGGCCGCGAGACGATCGTCACGCGTGGGGGCGGCTACGTCCTGGACGTGCCGGCCGAGCGGCTGGACGCGCGGCGGTTCGAGGAGCTGCTGGCGGTCGCGCGGCGTGCCGTGGCGCCGGCGGCGGCGGCGTCGGTGCTGCGTGAGGGGCTGGCGTTGTGGCGCGGCCCGGCGCTGGCCGACTTCGCCGATGCCGAGTTCGCGCAGACCGAGATCCGCCGCCTGGAGGCGTCGCGGCGGGCGGCGGTGGACGACCGCATCGACGCGGACCTGGCGTGCGGACGCCACGGCGAGGTGCTGGCCGAACTGGAGGCGCTGGTCGCCGACGAACCGTTCGCGGAGCGGGCGTGGCGGCAACTGGCGTTGGCGTGCTACCGGGCGGGGCGGCAGGCAGACGCGTTGCAGGCGTGCCGCCGCGCGCGTGCGCTGCTGGGTGAGGAGCTGGGCATCGACCCGGGACCGCAGCTGGCCGAGCTGGAGCAGGCGATCCTGCGGCAGGATCCCACGTTGGACCTGGCCGCCGCGCCGGTGGCGGTGACGAACCTGCCGACAGCGTTGACGCCGTTCGTGGGACGCCAGCTGGAGCTGGTCGACCTCGCCGAGCGGCTGGCGTCGGCGCGGCTGGTGACGTTGACCGGGCCTGGCGGGTGCGGCAAGACGCGGCTGGCGACCGAGGCCGCCGCGCGGATGGCGTCGGCCTGGCGGGAGGGGGTCTGGTTCGTCGACCTGGCGCCGGTGGCGACCGGGGACCGGGTCGTCGAGGCGGTCGCTCGCGCGTTGGGGGTGCGCGGCGAGTCGGGCGAGCCGTTGACCGAACGACTCGTCTCCTATCTGCGCATGCGACGGGTGCTGCTGGTGGTGGACAACTGCGAGCAGGTGATCGAGGCGTCCGCAGGGCTGGTCACACGGCTGCTGCAGGGCTGCCCGGACGTAACGGTGTTGGCGACCAGCCGGGAAGCCCTGGGGGTGCCCGGCGAGGTGCGCTGGCCGGTGCCGCCGCTGGGCATCCCCCCCGAAGATGAGGAAGCGATGCGGCCCATCGAGGCGCTGTCGCACGATGGGGTGCAGCTGTTCGTCGAACGGGCGACGGCGGCGTTCCCAGGGTTTGCGCCTGATCGTGAGATGTTGGGTGCCGTCAGCAGGATCTGTCGGCGGTTGGACGGGTTGCCGTTGGCGATCGAGTTGGCGGCGGCTCGGATGACGGCGCTATCACCCCACCAGCTGGCCGACCGACTGGACGACCTGCTGGGACTGCTCGGTCAGGTGCGGCCCGCCGACGCCCGGCACCGCACCATGCGCGCGACGTTGGCCTGGAGCTGGCAGCTGCTCGATGAGGGCGAGCGCACCCTGCTGCGACGTCTGGCGGTGTTCCCGGGAGGGTGCTCGCTGGCGGCAGCGGAGGCGATGCTGGCCGATCACGACGTCGAGCGCACCGCACCGGGCGCGCTGGTGTTGGGCCGGCTGGTCGACAAGTCGCTGATGATGCGGATGGCCGGCGTGGATGGTGAGCCGCGCTACCGCATGAGTGAGGTGGTGCGCCAGTACGCGCTGGAGCGGCTGGCCGACGCCGGCGAGGACGAACTGGCGCGCCGCCGCTGCGCCGATGTCCTGGCCGGCTTCGCGCGGAGGTGCCTCGAGGAGTTCGACTGGGAACGGTTGGGCGCGAGCTCGCCCCGATGGCCGGACAGGGTGGAGCAGGAACGTGACAACCTGCGTTCCGTGCTGAACTGGTCCTTCGCCGCCGGCGAGGACGAACTGGCCGCGTGGATCCTGGCCGGCACCGGCTTCCTGTGGTTCCTCCGCGGCCCGGTTGGCGAAGCGGTCGCGTGGCACGAACGAGCACTCGCCAGCCCTGGCGACAACGTGGCTCGCAGTAAGGTCGCTTTCCATCTCACCCACTTCGCCATGGTTGAAGGCGACTTCGCCCGCGCGCGCGCCGCGGCGGCGCAGCTGCGGTCGCTGGCAGCGGTCCTCGACGACCAAAGGGTCGTTGTCGACGCCCTCTGCCTCTCTGGCTGGGCCGCGTGGGCGCAGGGCGACCGTGAGGCGGCGCGTCGGTTCAACGAAGACGCCATCGCCGTGGCCGACTCCGTGGGTTACGTGCTGATGGCTGCCTTCTGCCGGGTGATGCTCGCCCGCCTGGCCCACCAGGAAGCGGATCTGCCGCGCGCGGCCGAGCTGGCAGATCACGCCTTGCAGCTGTACCGCGGAACCGACGAGCCGCTCTATCTCGGCGTCATGCTCGACGCGCGCGCGCAGATCGCCCGCAGCCAGGGCGATCTCGACCGCGCCCAGGCCTTGGCCGAGGAGAGCTTGCGGTGCGTCCGCGCGTTCGGCTACCTGGAGGGCGTCGCCTCGGCGCTGGCCACCATCGCAGCGGTGGCACGAGCCCGCGGCGATCTGGACGCCGCCCGCCAGGGCTACGTCGAAGCCCTCGATATCTGCCACCGCCTCGGCCACCGCGCGGGCGTCATGACCGCGGTCGAGGGCCTCGCGCGCCTGGCTACCGCGGCCGGCAGCGACCGACCCGCCGCCCGGCTGTGGGGTGCCGCCGAGGCGCTGCGAGACGCGCTCAGCGTCCACGTGGCCGCTCACGAGCGAGACGAACATGACCGCGACCTTGCCGACCTTCGGCGACGGCTCGGCGCTGAGGAGTTCGAGGCGGCCTGGGCAGCCGGTCGGCGGCTCGGGCTGGAGGACGCCGCCGAAGAGGCCAAGCTTCTGGCCGCCCGCACGACCGTGGCGGCCACGACACCCTCGCAGCCCGCGCCCGCCGGCGTGTGAGCTCACGATTAGCCGAACAGGGCGTGCCAGAGCCGGTCGTACCACGGCTGCGACGGTGGGGGCGGGGGTTCGCGAGGCGCGGTGATGCGGGGCCGCTCTATCTGCGGCGGCACGATCGCGTAGGGGACCTCACCCGGCTCGATCATGCCCAGCTGCTCGCGTGCCAACAGCTCGACCTGATCGAGGTCGCGCAGCTCGCGCGTCCGTTCCTCCAGCTCGGCGTTCTCTTCGGTCAGCGCCGCGAGCTTGGCCTGCAGGACCTCGACCCGGCTGCGGCCCTCGAGGAAGTTGCGTGCCGGCCCCGCGAGCATCAGCACGCCCAGCACGAGCAGGCCGATGAGGACCGCGGTGAACGGCCGGTTGCCCGCCACCGCCGCCCCGACCCCCCTGCGCACCCCGGACACCACCGCGGCGATGCGCGCCCCGACGCGCCCCACCACGGCAGGTGGTCGCAGACGGCGTCGGCGGGAGGGTGAAGGCACGCTCAGCCGCCTGGTCGGCTGCGGGGGAAGGCGTCCCAGCCGGCGTAGCGGGCATCGTCACCGAGGTGCTCCTCGATGCGCAGCAGCTGGTTGTACTTGGCGACGCGGTCGCTGCGAGCGGGTGCGCCGGTCTTGATCTGGCCGGCGTTCACCGCCACGGCCAGGTCGGCGATCGTGGCGTCCTCGGTCTCGCCGGAACGGTGACTGACCATGCACGTGTAGCCGGCGCGATGGGCGGTCTGCATCGTCAGCAGCGTCTCGGTGAGCGTGCCGATCTGGTTGACCTTGACCAGGATCGAGTTGGCGATGTCCTGGTCGATGCCGCGTTGCAGCCGCTCGACGTTGGTGACGAACAGGTCGTCGCCGACGAGCTGGCAGCGGTCACCGAGCACCTCGGTCAGCGCCTTCCAGCCGTCCCAGTCCTCCTCGTCCATGGCGTCCTCGACCGACACGATGGGGAAGTCGTCCACCAGCTCCGCGATCCAGGCGGCGTGTTCCTCGCTGCTCAGCTCGCGGCCCTCGCCCGCGAGGCGGTACGTGCCGTCGTCGTGGTACTCGCTGGAGGCGACGTCGAGGGCGAGGACGGCGTCGCGCCCCGCCTCGAACCCCGCCTCGCCGATGGCCCGGACGATCAGCTCGAGCGCTGCCCGGTTGGCGGGGAGGTCGGGCGCGAAGCCTCCCTCGTCGCCCAGACCCGTGCTGAGGCCCTCGGAGCGGAGCACGCGCTTGAGCGTGTGGTAGATCTCGGCCCCGATCCGCAGCGCGTCGCGGAACGACGGCGCCCCGACGGGGGCGACCATGAACTCCTGCACGTCGACGTTGCTGTCAGCGTGAGCTCCACCGTTGAGGATGTTCATCATCGGCACCGGGAGCAGGTGCGCGCCCGGTCCGCCGAGGTAGGCGTACAGCGGCTGGTCGAGGCTCGCCGCGGCGGCCTTGGCGACCGCGAGTGAGACCCCCAGCAGGGCGTTGGCTCCGAGCATCGACTTGTCGTCGGTGCCGTCGAGGTCGGTCAGGGTGCGGTCGATCTCGCGCTGCTGACGTGCGTCGACGCCGAGCAGCGCCGGCCCGATCACCTCGTTGACGTTGGCGACGGCACGGGTGACCCCCTTGCCGCCGTAGCGGTGCTCGTCACCGTCGCGGAGCTCGACCGCCTCGAACCGCCCCGTCGAGGCGCCAGAGGGCACTGCCGCCCGGCCGAGGGTGCCGTCCGCCAGGACGACATCGACCTCGACGGTCGGGTTGCCGCGGCTGTCGAGGATCTCGCGCGCGTCGACGGCCGTGATGCTGCTGAACTCCACCGGGGTCCCTCCGCTCTTCGTCGCCCGGCTGCGCCACCACAGCACGTGACGGTACGTGACAGACGTTGACAGATGCAACAACCGCAACGCGACGGGTGGGTCCCAGGATCAGGTCGTGCGTCGACGTCGCTCCCACAGGGCACCGAGCACCGCGGCGAGGACCGCGACGACGGCCACCCGAGCGGGCGTGACCAGCGGTTGCGGGCGGTAGGCGGCGAGGTCGATCACGTCGGCGTCGGGAGCGTCGAGATCCCAGCCCTCGAGCGGATCGCGGTCGTCGGACGGTCCCATCCCGGGCCCCTCACCGGTCACGGTCAGCCCTCCTCCACCTTCACTTGGTCCCACAGCGCCAGCCACGCCCCTCGGTCGAGCCCCTCCGCCGCGCCAGGGTCCTGCTCGGCGGCTGCGTGGACCGCCTCGAACCGTCGGCGGAACTTCGCCGCCGCCCGCCGCAACGCCTGCTCGGCATCCAGGTCGAGGTGGCGGGCGAGGCCCACCACGGCGCCGAGGAGGTCGCCCAGCTCCTCCTCGCGTGACGCTCGGTCGGCGGCATCAGCGAGCTCGTCGAGCTCCTCACGGACACGGGCGGCGGGCTCGGAGGCTTCGCGCCAGTCGAACCCGAGCTTTGCCGCACGGCGCTGCAGCTTCTCGGCCAGCACCAGGGCCGGCAGCGCCTCGGGCACGCCCTCGAACGGTCCCCTGCGTCCCTTCTCCGCCTGCTTGAGCTCGTCCCAGTTGCGCTTCACCTCGGCGGCATCGGCGACCTCGACGTCGCCGAATACGTGGGGATGGCGGTTCACCAGCTTCTCCGTGATCGCGCGGGCGACGTCGTCGATCGTGAACGTCCCGCGGTCAGAGGCGATCTGGGCGTGGAAGACGACCTGGAGCAGCACGTCGCCGAGCTCCTCGCGGATCGCGAGGTCGGAGCCGCTGTCGATCGCTTCGAGCAGCTCGTAGACCTCCTCGAGCAGGTACGGCCGCAGCGAGCTGTGGTCCTGTTCGAGGTCCCACGGACAGCCACCGTCCGGATCGCGCAGGCGCTGCTCGACCTCGACCAAGCGCAGCAGCTCCGTGCCGCGCGGCTGCTGGGCGAAGAACACCAGCTCGACCTCGGCGTCGTAGTCGGGCGACGCCATCGCGACCACGGGCTGGAAGCGCTCGTCGCCGGGACCCATCAGGTAGGTGGCGGTGCCGCGCTCCGCGGCGTGTTCGAGCAGCGCCTTCGCCAGGCGCCGCTCGGTGGGGTCCCCGGCGGCCCCGAGGTCGATCCGACGCACGTCGAGCTCGACCGGTTGCAGCTCGGTCAGGTCGAGCCCCGCCAGGTGGAGGTGCGGTGCCGCCGGGTGCTCGTCGAGGCCGCGGACGAACACCGTGTCCGCGATGGCGAGCGCGTCCCACGCCTGGAAGGGCAGCAGGCCCGGGAGCACGTCCGACGTCTCGACGAGGACGACCCGGGGTGACGTCACGGCGTCGCGCCCTCCGTGGGGACGGGTTGCGTCGGGACCGGCTCGGTCGGGATCGTGGGGAGGGGCGCGGTCGCGTCGTCACCCGGCAGGATGGGCTGCTGCTCCTCGGCATCGGGCGCGACCACGGTGCCGGAGGCCGGATCGTAACGGCCGTAGCGGGGATCGATGGTGACCTCCGCGCCACCGAGGACCTGGGCGAGGAAGTCCTGGAACTGCGCCCCGGAGATCTGCTGCGCGATCTCGGACCGCAACGCGTCCGCGACCTCGTCGAGGGGGGTCGTCACGAACTCGTCGACCCGGATGATGTGGAAGCCGAACTCGGTCTGGACCGGTCCGACGATCTCGCCTTCCTCGGCGTTCCAGACGGCGTCGTCGAACGCGGGGACGAACGCACCGCGTGCGTTGGTGCCCAGGCTCCCTCCCTGCGCGGCGCTGAACTGGTCCGTCGATCGGGCCTCGGCGAGCTCCTCGAACGACGTGCCGCCCTCGAGCAGCTCGAGGATCGCGGTCGCCTCCTCCTCGGTCGCGACCAGGATGTGCGACACCTCGGCCTGGCGGTACTGGGCATCGAGCCGCTGCTCGTACAGCGCCTGGACGTCCTCCTCGCTGACGTCGGCCTGCTCCTCGAAGTGGGCCGAGATGGCCTCCTGGGCGAGGATGGCACGCAGCTGTTCCCGGGCCTCGGTCTCGCTGAGACCGAGCTGTTCGAGCCGCTCGCGCAGCTCCTCCTCGGAGCCGCGGAACGCGATCTCCTCCTGCCAGCGATCCTCCACATCCTCGTCGGTCACCGCGACGCCGAGCTCGGCGCTGGCCTGCAGGAACAGCTCGTTGCGGATGAGCTGGCTCAGGACCTGCCGCTGCAGGTCCCCGATGGCCGACACACGGTCCGTCGCGGACGCCCCGATGAGCGGGTTCGACGGGTCGTTGACCTGCGAGATGACGAGCCGCTCGAAGACCGCCTCGGGGATCTGGGTGCCGTTGACCGTCGCGACGGTGTCGCTGGGCAGCCCCGTGCGACTGCAGGCACCGAGCACGAGCGCCAGCACGACGAGCGCGACGCGGACGGTCGAGCGGTGGGTGCGCAATGGGACTCCGGAGGGACGACGTCAGGTGCGAGCGTTCAGGTAGCGGCGGAGCAGCCAGCGATCATCGAGTCTAACCCGGCGCTGTCATGCCCTCTCGGCGAAGCAAGCACGCCCGGGTCCCCTTGCGTACCGAGCCGCCGAGACCGCGCTCTCGGCGGCGGGCGCGTTGTGACATCTCTATCGACGACGCGGATGCGGCGTCGCCAAAGGATGCGACAGCACGTCGCGCAACGTGGCCGCGACCCAGGCGACGATGTCATCGGTCCCGGCCGGGACCGGCACGGTCAGGGTCTCGGTCGTTGGGTGGTAGTCGGCATGGGGGTGGCGACGTTGGAGACGGACCTGCAGCGACTCCGACAGCCGGACGGGGCGCGCCTTCAGCGTCGTCCGGGGACGCGACTGCAACGTCACGTCGGTGACACCCCAGCGGCGGAGGGCGGCCTTCAGGGCGGCGAGCGTCAGCAGCCGCGCGGCGGGCTCGGGCGGGGCGCCGAAGCGGTCGTCGAGCTCGCCGCGGACCGCCTTGACGTCGGAGGCGTCGCGGATGGCGGCGATGCGCTTGTAGAGGGCGAGCCGCTGCTTCTCGTCGGCCACGTAATCCGCCGGCAGGTGGGCGTCGACGGGTAGCTCGAGCGTGACGTCGAGCTCGGCCTCGATCGGCTCCCCGGTGAGGTCGGCGACCTCCTCCTTCAGCAGCTGCGTGTACATGTCGAAGCCGACGGCGGCGACGTGACCCGACTGCTCCGCCCCGACCACGTTCCCCGCGCCCCGCAGCTCGAGATCGCGCAGCGCGATCTGTAGACCCGACCCGAGGCGGAAGTGCTGGGAGATGGTCTGCAGCCGTTCGTAGGCGCCCTCGGTGATGGCGGCGTCGGCGGGGTGGAGGAAGTAGGCGTAGCCACGTTCGCTGGAGCGCCCGACACGTCCGCGGAGCTGGTGGAGCTGCGCGAGTCCCAGGAGGTCCGCGCGTTCGACGACGAGCGTGTTGGCGTTGGGCACGTCCAGGCCCGACTCGATGATGGTCGTGCACACGAGCACGTCGAACGCACGGTCCCAGAACGCGACCATGACGTGCTCGAGCTCGTTCTCGGACATCTGCCCGTGCGCGATCCGGATGCGCGCATCGGGGACGAGCTCGTGGAGGTGAGCAGCGGCGCGGTCGATGGTCTCGACCTGGTTGTGCACGTAGAACACCTGACCCTCACGCAGCAGCTCACGACGGATCGCGAGCGCGACCTGCGCTTCGTCGTACGGCGCGACGACCGTGACGATGGGCTGGCGATCCTCGGGTGGGGTCTCGATGACCGACAGGTCGCGGATCCCGCTGACCGCCATCTCGAGCGTGCGCGGGATCGGCGTGGCGGTCATGGTCAGGACGTCGACGCTCGTACGCAGCTGCTTCAGGCGCTCCTTGTGGGTGACGCCGAAGCGCTGCTCCTCGTCGACGATGACCAGACCCAGGTCCTTGAACCTCACCTTCGGGGACAGCAGCGCGTGCGTGCCGATCACGATGTCGACCGTGCCCGCCGCGAGGCCGTCGATGATGTCGCGTCGCTCCTTCGGCGTGGCGAAGCGCGACAGCACGGCGATCTCGACCGGGAAGCCGGCGAGCCGCTCGCGGAAGGTCTCGGAGTGCTGCTGTGCGAGCAGCGTGGTGGGGACGAGCACCGCGACCTGCTTGGCGTCGAACGTGACCTTGGCGGCCGCGCGCACCGCCACCTCGGTCTTGCCGAACCCGACGTCGCCCGTGAGGACGCGATCCATCGGCAGTGGGGCCTCGAGGTCGCGCTTGATCTCGTCGAGGACCGTCAGCTGATCGGGCGTCTCCTCGTGCTCGAAGGCGTCCTCGAGCTCGCCCTGCCAAGCGGTGTCCGGCGAGACCGCGTTGCCTGGCGAGTGCATCCGTGCGGCGTACAGCCGGATGAGCTCGGCGGCGATCTCGCGGACGGCACCACGCACGCGGTTCTTGGCCCGCTCCCACTCGGCACCGCCGAGGCGCATGACGGACGGCTGCTCGCCGCCCTGGTAGCGCGACAGGGCATCGACCTGGTCGCTGGGGACGTAGAGGGTGTCGCCCTTCGCGTACTCGAGGACGACGAAGTCGCGCTTGGCACGCTCACCGGTCGGACCGGGGATCTCGCGCGTGACCAGTCCGCCGTAGCGTCCGACGCCGTGGGTTCGATGCACGACGAAGTCACCCGGCTCGAGGGGAAGGACGGTCTCCCCCGCGGTGGTCTTGCTCCCCAGGCGCCGCCCCGCACGCCGGCGACGACGCGGACCGAACAGGTCGAACTCGGCGAGGATCGCCAGACCGAGCTCGGGTGCGAGGAAGCCCTCACGCAGCGAGCTGGCGGTCACCTCGGCACGCGCGCCGCGCCCTTGGATGCCGACCGAGTCGACGGTCAGCGCGGGGACGCCCTCGCCCGTGAGCACCTCGCCGAGGCGCTGCGCTGGCCCGTGCCCGGACGTCGTGGCCACGACCCGGAGCCCTTCCGCCAGCAGCCCGCGGACGCGGTCGGAGGCTGCGCGCACGTCGCCGCGGAACGAGGGCACGGGTTCACCCGGCACCGGTTCACCCTCGAAAGGCGTCAGCTCGAGCACGCGCCCGGCGCGGTCGGTCACCTCGTCGAGGCTCGCGAAGCCGGCATCCTCGGGACGATGCCCAGCTGCGGCCTCCCAGCTGACGTCGAGCAGGACCTCGGCTTCGGCGACGACGCGGTCCGCGCGATCGCGGACGAGGAGCGGGTCGACGACGGCGATACCGGAGGTCTCGGGCAGGAAGTCCGGCAGGAGGGCGGGGCGGGGGTGGACGAGCGTGACGAGCGACTCGACGCCCTCGAACAGGATGCCGTCGGCGAGCTGGTGCAGCTGGTCGGCGATGGACGGGTAGCGGGCCGCCGCAGCGCGGGCGCGCGTGCGCAGCTCGTCGTTGAGCACGAGCTCGCGGGCCGGGTCGATGGTGACCGACTCGAGGGCGTCGACGGAGCGCTGGTCGGCGACCCCGAACGTCCGGATGGAGTCGACGTCGTCCCCCCAGAACTCGATGCGGACCGCGTGGTCGCCGGCCGAGGGGAACACGTCGACGAGCCCGCCCCGCACGGCGAACTCGCCGCGGGTCTCGACCTGCGGCGTGCGCGTGTAGCCCAGCTCCACCAGCTGCTCGACCAGCGCGTCGAAGCCGTCACGGTGGTGGCGGTCGAGCAGGAGCGGGGCGCGGTCGGCGAGCTGGGGGTCCATGGGCTGCAGTGCCGCGCGCACGGGCGCGACGACGGCGAGCAGCGGATGGTCGTACGCATCAGGGCGTACCAGACGGTCGAGGACAGCGAGCCGCCGACCGACCGTGGAGGGCTGGGGGCTGAGGCGCTCGTGCGGCAGCGTCTCCCACGCGGGGAACGCGGCGACGCGGTCGTGGCCGAGGAAGGCCGACAGGCCGTCAGTCAACGCCTCGGCGTCGGACGTGCGGGGCGTGACGACGAGCAGCGGGGCGTGCCGCTCGGCGAGCAGCGAGAGCACGAAGGGCCGGACCGCGGGCCCGGCGGCGAGGCGCGGCTCGTCGAGCACTGCCTCCAGCGCCTCGCGTCCGTGTGCGAGCAGGCCGGAGAGCGGGCCCACGGCGAGACCGGGGTCCGTAACGGCAGCGACGGTGGAGTTGGCTTCCAAGCGGTCGTGCTATCGCTTCGCTATTTGAGCACTGGCAGGTCGTGCTATCGCTTCGCTATTTGAGCACTGGCAGGTCGTGCTATCGCTTCGCTACTTGAGCACTGGCAGGTCGTGCTATCGCTTCGCTACTTGAGCACTGGCAGGTCGTGCTATCGCTTCGCTACTTGAGCACTCAGGGAACGCCCGAGCGTACGCGCCCCGTCCAGGGTCCGCTGTGCCGGAAACCACCGGATCCGGTGGTTTCTCTCGCGGCCATCGCCTCATCACGTGCCATCGCCAGCCCTGGCGGTCAGGAACCACCGGATCCGAGGGTTTCCCTCAACCCCCACGACCTCCCGCCCGCTCCGGCGTGGATCAGGAGGCGTGGTAGCGGTTCTGGGTCGGCTCGAGCCCGTCACGGACGAGGGAGAGGACCGCGTCGGCAGCGTGCTCGATGGTGACGTCGATCTCGGTGCGTTCGGCGGGATCGAAGCGACGGAGGACGTAGTCGGCCGGATCCATCCGCCCCGGGGGTCGACCTATGCCGATGCGGACGCGGAGGTACTGGCGTGTGCCGAGGGCCCGGTCGATGTCCTTCAGGCCGTTGTGGCCCCCGGGTCCGCCGCCGACCTTCAGTCGTAGCACGGCGGGTGCGAGGTCGAGGTCGTCGTGGATGACGATGAGGTGGTCGGGCGCCAGCTTGTACCAAGCCAGTGCCTGCTGGATCGGGCGCCCCGACCGGTTCATGTAGGCGTCGGGGAGCGCGAGCACCAGCCGGTGGTCGCCGTCAGTGACTTCCACCAGGTCGCAGTCGACGCGTCGGTTCCGGGTGAGCTCGCGGCGGTACCGTTCGGCGAGCAGTCGTACGGTGTCGGCGCCCACGTTGTGGCGGGTGCCGCCGTACTCCGCCTCGGGGTTCCCGAGGCCCGCGATGAGCCACCGGTCCCCGGGCACCGCGCCTCCTGACCCCTACTCGCCGCCCTCGTCGCCGGCGGGGACTTCGCCCGCGCCCTCGCCTTCGCCCTCGCCTTCGGCCTCCGCCTCGGCGGCCTCCTCGACCAGTGCCGCCTTCTCCTCCTCGGAGAGCTCGGCGATCTCCTCGGCGGTGAGCCCCTCGAGACCGACGACCTCTTCCTCCTCCTCCGGTTCCTCGAGGATGGTCGGCGCGTTGATCGTGACGATCGTGCGCTCCGGATCGATGTTCAGCTCGGCACCCTCGGGCAGTTCGATGTCCTCGACACGTCGGACGTCACCGATCTGCATGCCAACGACCGAGAGCTCGAGACTGTTGGGCACCTCGAGTGGCAGGGACTTCAGCGGCAACGTGTGCAGGATGTGGTTGACGACACCGCCGGTGTCGCGCGCCACGTCGGTGTCGCCGATGAGGTGGATGGGGACCTCGACCTCGATCTTCTGGTCACGGGCGACCGCGAGGAAGTCGACGTGGAGGATGTCCTCGCGCACCGGGTGTCGCTGGATGTCACGCGCGACCGTGAGGTGCTCCTCTCCGTCCACCTGGAGTCGGATCAGCACGTTCAACCCGGCCGGTGTGTGCAGTGCGTGGTACAGCTCGCGCTGGTCGACGGTGACCGCGAGCGCATCGATGCCGTGGCCGTACACGACGGCAGGCGTGCGCCCCGCCTGGCGCAGACGGTTGGCGTTCTTGCGGCCGCGCTCGGGGCGCCCGTCTGCGGTGAGCGTGACCTGGTCAGTCATCGCGGTACCTCGCGTGTCCGTGGGTCGTGCCAGCCCGGCTCGACATCGACGGCGCTCGCCGTGGTCAGGGGGCCTGGCACAGATCCGGCCCGCCGGGGCGGGCCGTCGTCCGGGCAGGGTACCGATGGCGCCGGCGGGGCGGCAACCGGCCGAGGCGGGGTACACGACGGGATCCGCGGAAAGCCTTGACACCTAGCGTTGCTAGGTATAGCATCCCGATGCATGAGACCAGAGAAGCTCAAGGGCCACCTCGACCTGCTCCTCCTCGCCATCCTCGCCGAGGGACCCATCCACGGCTACGCCGTCATGGAGCAGCTTCGGACGCGCAGCGGCGAGACGTTCGATCTCCCGGAGGGGACGGTCTACCCGGCGCTGCACCGACTCCAGAAGTCGCGACTCGTCACCTCCGCGTGGGACGTCGTCAACGGCCGTCGGCGCCGCGTCTACACGCTGACCGACCGCGGCCGCGCCCAGTTGCAGCGCGAGCACGCCACCTGGAACGAATTCGCCGGTGCCATCCAGTCCGTCCTGAAGGGAGTGTCGTGGCCGGAACCAGCGTGATCGACGCGTACCTCGAGGACCTGCGTCGTCTGCTGCGGCGCACCCACGACGCCGAGGAGATCCTCATCGAGGTCCAGGACCACCTGCTGGAGACGATCGAGCGTCTGGAACGGGACGGCCTCGGCTCCGACGCCGCCGCCGCCGAAGCAGTGCGACGGTTCGGCCCAGCTGCCCCGCTTAGCCGTGCCCTCAACGACGCCAACGGAGGTGCCGCCATGCCCACTCGCTTCACCCGGCTCGCTGGTGCGGCAGGGATGTCCTTGCCGGTCGTCGGTCTGCTCGCCGCGCTCGTCACCGCATCGTCGGTCGCGGGCACATCACTGAGTTGGCTCGGCGCAGCCTCCTGGTCAACCATGGCGATGCTCCTCGTGATCACGGTCATCGGTCTCTACCGGCGTCACGGTGCCACCGGAGGCACGCTGGCCCGCGCGGGGATGGCGCTCTTCGCCGCATCTCCTCTGCTCGCGTTGCCGGCCGGGTACGGCGCCGGTGTCATGCTCCCGTTCGTCGCCGGCGCCGGCCTCAGCGTCCTGGCAGTCGCCTGGTGGCGGGCGGACGTCCTCCCCCGTTTCGTGGCTGCGGCAGTGGCAGCCGTCCCGCCACTGGCGATCCTGGTGATGGGCATCGGCAGCGCGGTCCACCTGGACATGGGCCGCTACGGGGTGGTGTTCGCCGGTGCGTTGACGCTGGCTGTGGCATGGCTCAGTGCGACGATGTGGCGCGAGACGCCGGTCGATGCCGTCGGTCCACACACACCGACGGTCGCGTAGAGGAATCGACACCGTGAGCGCGACGATGATGGAAGATGCATCGACAACACCACGTGAACGTCAGTGGCCGGGTCGGGGATCGCGGTCCGTCGTCCAGCGTCCCGCCTTCCTGGTCGGCACGGCCATCGCGCTGTACGGCGTGTTCCAGCTCGCGGGCCAGTACGAACCCGTCCTCTTCCTGCACGACTCCGAGTTCGTCCTCACCGCTGCCACCGCGATGGCGGTCGGCGCCGCCATCTCAGCGGTCGGCGCGGGGCGCGTCCTGCGCGCCGCCGGGGCGGACACAGTGGCCTACCTGCGCGCGCTCTCGCTCGGTGCCACTCCTCGTCGCGGTGGGCTACCTCGCCGTCGGCACCGTCGGGCTGCGCGTCATCGGTGGGATCGGCTGGCCGGACCTGCTCACGCTCGCCACGACGGGGCGGGCGTGGGGGCGCGGTGTCGGTGTCGGGTACGCGCGGGCCGGGATCGCGGTGCAGGTCGGTGACGTACTGACCGGAGCGACGACGGACGCGGAGTGTCCCGGAGACGCGCTCCGCGGACGAGTCGTCACGGCGCTGTGGCTCGCAGGGCAGGCGGGGCGCGACGTACGCGACTACCTCGCGAGCGACGACGTCGCTGCCGACGCACTGACCGGCTCGCAGTTCGCCGCCACGCCACCGGTCGTCGGTTCGCTCGAGGAACGACACGCGGCAGCGGCCCTGCTCGACGCGGATGACGACCACGTGCGCGGGTACGTGCACGCCAACTGGGACCGGCTGACCCGTGAGCCGTGTGCCTCAGCCGCCGAGCTACTCGAGCGGTTCACGCGCTGACGACCGCCCCGCCGGAGCCCAGCCTCCCCCGGGGACGTCGCCGCCCCGCTCCAGCGCGAGCAGCGAGCGCTTGATGTCGAGTCCGCTGCCGTACCCACCCAGCGTGCCGTCGGCCGCGACGACGCGGTGGCATGGAACGATGATGGGGATGGGGTTGCGGTTGCACGCCCCGCCGACCGCGCGGGCGGCGCCGGGGCGGCCTGCCTCCTCGGCGATCTCGCCGTAGCTGGCCAGTTCGCCGTAGGGCACGCCGGCCATGGCCTCGTACACCGCGGCGTCGAACGCGCTCGACGCCGGTGTGGCCCAGTCGAGGGCGAAGGTGCGTCGGTCACCAGCGAAGTACGCGTCGAGCTGCGCGACGACCTGCTCGATGAACGGATCGCCGTGAGCGGCGACGGTGCGGGTGTCGGGCGGGGCGCCGTAGCACAGGCCGACGAGCACGTCACCGTCGGCCTCGATCGTCATCAGACCGAGTGGCGACTCGTACGCCGCGACGCGGTACGCGCTCACGCGTTCTCGCCCCGGAAGATCTCCGACACCGACTCGTCCTCGAACACCGCGCGCAACGCCGACGCCAGGATCGGGGCGATCGACAGTACCCGCATCTTCGCCAGGCGCTTCTCCTCTGGGATCGGGAGGGTGTTGGTGACCACGACGGTCTCGATGGCGCTGTCGCGCAAACGCTCTGCCGCGGGGTCGGAGAACACCGGGTGGGTCGCGCAAGCGACGACCGCCCTCGCGCCCCGCTCTTTCAGCAGCCTCGCCGCGCCCGTGATCGTCCCGGCGGTATCGATCATGTCGTCGACGAGCACAGCCGTGCGTCCGTCCACGTCACCGACGATCTCCAAGCTCTCCGCGACGTTGTGCTCGACCGGATCACGGCGCTTGTGCAGGATCGCGATCGGTGCGTCGAGGTGGTGGGCGAACTTCTCGGTGAGGCGCACCCGCCCCGCGTCCGGGGACACGATCACGCGCTTCTG
Organism: Actinomycetota bacterium; assembly: GCA_019347575.1. Lineage (NCBI taxonomy): Bacteria > Bacillati > Actinomycetota > Actinomycetota bacterium. Next base: position 90,396 of record JAHWKY010000010.1, read on the forward strand.
GGGCGGCACGTTCTCCTCGATCCACTGCAGCAGCAGCGGCAGCGCGGTGAGGTGGTCGAAGGGTGTGTCGAAGAACCCCTGGATCTGGCCCGTGTGCAGGTCCACCGACATGACGCGGTCCACGCCGGCGGCCTGGTACAGCTCGGCGACGAGCTTGGCCGCGATCGGCTCGCGCGACAGCGTCTTCTTGTCCGACCGCGCGTAGCCGTAGTAGGGCATCACGGCGATGATCCGCTTGGCCGAGGCCCGCTTCAACGCGTCGATCATGAGCAGCTGCTCCATGATGTGCGCGTTCACCGGCTCGATGTGGCACTGGATGACGAACGCGTCGGCGCCTCGGACCGATTCGAGGTAGCGGACGTAGCGTTCGCCGTTGGCGAAGCTCGCCAGCTTCACCTCCCCCAGCCGCATGCCCAGGTGGTCGGCGACCTCGCGTGACAGCTCGGGGTACGACGACCCGGAGAAGATCATCATGCGCTTCTTGGTGGGGATCTCCATGGGCTCCCTCGGGTGCCGTCACATCCAGGCTACCGGCCGATCCGCGTCGCTCAGCCGCAGTCAGGCGTCCCCCTGCGACCGTGCCTCGCGGCGCTTCGCCGCCCATCCGGTAACCGTCTGCTGTTCGCTGCGTTCGAGCGCGAGGGCGTCCGCCGGGACGTCCGAGGTGATCACCGAACCCGCGCCGGTGACCGCCCCGGCACCGATCTCGATCGGCGCCACGAGCATGGTGTCGGAGCCAACGAACGCGCCGTCGCCCACCGTGGTCTCGTGCTTGTCGAAACCATCGAAGTTGCACGTGATCGTGCCAGCACCGATGTTGGCATCCCGCCCGATCGTCGCGTCGCCGATGTAGGACAGATGGGGCACCTTCGCACCCTCGGCGAGGCGTGACTTCTTGATCTCGACGAACCCGCCCGCCTTCGCTCCCCGATCGAGGACGGTACCCGGACGCAGGTAGGTGAACGGTCCCACCGTGGCCTCCGGCCCGACGACCGCATGCTTGACGACGGCGTTCGTCACGTGCGCCTCGTCCCCGACCTCGGCGGCCACCAGGTGGCAGTTGGGGCCGACCGTGGCACGCTCGCCGATCTCGGTCGCGTCCTCGAGGATGCAGTTGGGGTACAGAACGGTGTCGGCTCCCACCTTCACGTCGACGTCGACGTACGTCGTGTCGGGGTCGAGGACCGTCACGCCCTCGCTCATCAACCGGTCGAGCACGCGGCCCCGCAGTACCGCCGCAGCGTCGGCCAGCTGTCGCCGATCGTTCACTCCGGCGACCTCGTCCGGCGCAGCTGCGTGCGCGGTGACGCGCACCCCCCGTGTCGCCACCACCTCGATCACGTCCGTGAGGTACATCTCGCTCTGAACGTTGTCGGTCCCCAGTCCTGCCAGGCTCTCGGCGAGCAAAGAGCGGCGGAAGGCGTAGACCCCCCCGTTGACCTCCGTGATGGTCAGCTCCTCGTCGGTCGCGTCGTCCTGTTCGACCACGCGCGCCACGTCATCGCCGTCGCGGACGATGCGGCCGTAGCCCGTCGGGTCATCGACGGTGGCCGTCAGCAGCGCAGCCCCGTCCAGAGCGGACTCCACGAGCGAGGTGAGCGTGGCACTCCCGAGCAGAGGCGTGTCCCCGGGGAGGACCAGCACGTGCTGCGCCGCGTCACCGAGCGAGTCGACCGCGACGCGGGTCGCGTGGCCGGTGCCGAGCTGCTCCTTCTGGAGCGCGAACGTGATGCCGGGCAGGTCCGCGGTTCGCGCCTCCGCCTCGACCTCCTCGGCCTGGTGCCCGACGACGACCACGACCTGCCCGGCACCCAGCGGGCGGACCGCCTCGAGGACGTGATGCAGCATCGATCGCCCCGCCGCACGGTGCAGGACCTTGGCCAGGTCGGACTTGAAACGCGTGCCTTTGCCGGCGGCCAGGATCACGACGGCGAGGTCGGGGCGGGTCGTCACGCGGAGCTCCTCGTGAGTGGTGGCAGCAGCGGCCGCTGGTCGCCCTCTCGCTTCGACCTATCCGTGCCGTGCCGCCCGGAACCTACCGCGCGCGATGCGGTCACGATCCGGCATCGCCCGCTCCTTGCGCTCATCCGACCCCGGGGCGTTCGGCCCTGGACGTCCGCCGCGAGAGGGCCGAGTATGTGACCGACGGTGCGCGCATGAGCGCACGGTCGTATCGCAGACAGGAGGTGGTGCACGTGACCGTTGTCACCGAACATCTGGAACAGAAAGGCATCAACTTCGAGGTCCTGCCTCACGCACGGACCGTCACCGCTATGAGCGAAGCCCACGAACTGGGGCTCGATCCCGACGAGGTCATCAAGGCGGTCGTCCTCGACATCGAGACGGGACACGCTCTGGGCGTCATCCCGGCCTCGTGCCGGCTCGACCTCGACCTCATCCGTGAGGCGCTCGCCGACGAGACCGCGAGGCTGGCGACCGAGGACGAGATCGAGGCGGACCTGCCGGAGTTCGAGCTCGGCGCGGTGCCCCCGCTGCCGTCGCTGCTGCACGTGCCGGTCGTGATCGACCCGAAGGTCCTCGAGCACCGGCGCATCACGTTCGCAGCCGGGAGCCAGCGCGAATCGGTGCGGACCTCGCCCCACGGGCTGTTCACGGGCGCGAGCGTGACCATCACGCCGATCACACGACGGGACTGACCTCGCGGCCCACGACGTGCAGGGGAGGATCCGGCGCGCCCGCGAGGGACGCGTGCACGGTTGGCGGTGGCTGGGAGGCAGGGGCTCGAACCCTGAATACCGACTCCAAAGGACGGCGTGTTGCCAGTTACACCACCTCCCAAGGGGTGGACACGGCGACGTTCGCACGCACACGCATCCTGCGTCGAGGGTAGCCGCAGGGTCCTCGTCGCTCTCGTCGCGCGCACCGCTGTCGCGTCAGGCGAACGTTTCGGGCCCACCGGCCGGCGAGGTTACGACGTGGACGCGATCGAACCGTCCGGCGACCTGCTCCGCGATCGTGGCGGCGGACACGGCATCTGGGGCGAGTCCGACGACCGTCGGGCCCGAGCCGCTGACGACCGCCCCGAGCGCCCCCGCCTCCAGCAGCGCATCGCGCGCGTCACGTAGCGCGGGCCGGAGGTGGAAGGTCGCGGGTTCAAGCTCGTTGTGCAGCGCCGCCCCGAGCGCCTCCGCATCCCGGGTGCGGAGTGCCTGCAGGACCGCATCCGGCTCGACCTGACTCGGTGCCGCCACCTCGTCCCACGTGCGGTAGACGTCCGCCGTGGCGAGCGGAGGGTGGTGCACGCCGACGACCCAGTGGAACGTGCCGTGGCACAGCACCTGGGCGGTCGCGGCGCCCGTCCCGGTCGCCAGCGCGGTCCCACCGACCACGCAGAAGGGCACGTCCGCGCCGAGCCGCTCGGCGATGGCCCGGATCTCGTCGCGGTCGAGGTCGCAGTCCCAGAGGCGGTTCAGCGCCACGAGCGTCGCCGCAGCGTCCGCGGACCCGCCCGCCATCCCGGCCGCGACCGGGATCCGCTTGGTGAGACGCAACCGCGTGACCGGCCCGGAGTCGCTGTCGGCCTCGTCGATGCGCTCGACGCCGATCGTTCGCGCCAGCGCGCACGCGGCTCTGACGGCGAGGTTGGAACGGTCGTCAGGGACCAGCGCGCCTCCGTCGTGCTCGAACACCAGCGACATGAGCCGCCGCGCCGCGGGGTGGAACACCGACTCCCCCTCGAGCGCAGCTTCCACCTCGTCGTGCAGGGCGACGGTCTGGAACACGGTGACGATCTCGTGGAAGCCGTCGTCGCGGCGGCCGCGCACGGCGAGGAAGAGGTTGATCTTCGCGGGGATCCGGACTCGTACCCGGGCGGCAGGTCCGTTGCGTTGACGACTTCTCACGCCCGTCCCTCACCGACTCCGCTAGACGCTCCCGTGGCCCGCATCGCGCGGCCGCAGCCTACTGACGACGTCCTCCGACACCGCATCGAGCGCCACGGCGACCCGGACGTGGCCCACCGGGGTGAGCTGCTCCGCGCGCGCACCGGGGTCGATGCCGGCGGCCTGCAGCCGCGACTCGACGTCGGGATGGATCCGTCGGAGGTTGTTGCGCATCGTCTTGCGTCGCGATGCGAACGCCGCGTCGACGACCCCGCCGATCGCCGCTCGCTCCTCACGTGTGAGCGACCCGGTGCGCGTGAGACGGACGGTCACGCTGGCCACCTTCGGCACCGGGTGGAAGACGCGTCGCGGGACCTCGGCGACGAGCGCGACATCGGCGGCGAGCGCGATCTTCACGCTCACCGCCCCGTACGCCTCGTTCCCCGGCCGTGCAGCCCACCGCTGCCCTACCTCACGCTGCACCATCACGAACAGCTCGTCGATGCGGTCACCGGCGAGCACCTGCATGACGAGGGGAGTGGCGACGTTGTACGGCAGGTTCGCCACCAGCCGAGCACGACGGTCGGGGACCAGCTCGCCGAGGTCGATCTCCAGCGCGTCGGCGTGGACGATCCTGACGTTGGGACAGTCACCGACCGTCGTCGCGAGCGCGCGTACGAGCCCGGCGTCCACCTCGACGGCGACGACCTGGCGCGCGACCTCGGCGAGTCCGATCGTGAGCGAACCCAGACCGGGCCCGATCTCCACGATCGTGTCCTGCGGCCCGACCCCCGCGTCGCGGACGGTCTTGCGGACCGTGTTCGGGTCGGTGACGAAGTTCTGCCCCGCGCTGCGGCGGGGCGCGAGGCCGTGCTCTTGGAGCAGACGCCGCACGTCGGTCGGCGTCAAGTACCCGGTCACGTGGAGGGCAAGTCGAACGCTCGCCGCGCGTTGTCCGAGATCTGGTCCGCCAGAGCAGAGGGCTCGACGCCACGCACCTCGGCGAGTGTGGCCACGATGTGGGGGATGTTCGCTGGCTCGTTGGGCTGCCCGCGGTGTGGGACGGGGCTGAGGAAGGGAGTGTCGGTCTCGGTGAGCAGCAGTTCGGCTGGCGCCTTGGCCGCGACGGCGCGCAGCTCGTCGGCGGTCTTGAACGTGACGTTGCCGGCGAACGACAGGTACCAGCCCTGGTCGATGCACCGGTCGGTGACGTCGAGGTCCCCCGAGAAGCAGTGCATGACCACGCGGTCGGGGGCGCCCTCGTCCTCGAGGATGCGCAGCGTGTCCGGCCACGCGTCGCGGCAGTGGATCACGAGGGTCTTGTCGTGCTTCTTCGCCAGCTCGATGTGGCGTCGGAAGGACCGCTCCTGGACGCCCGGAGCCGCGCCCCGTCGGTAGAAGTCCATCCCGGTCTCGCCGATCCCCACCACGGCCTTCTGCCCCGCGAGTCGCTCGATGACCTCCATCACGTGGTGGGTGGCCTCCATCGCGTCGTTGGGGTGGACCCCGACGACGGCGTACACGCCCTCCTCACGGTGGCGGTGGGCGAGGGTGACCGCCTGGGTCGACCGCGCCATGTCGGTGCCGACGGTGATGAGCGTCGTGACCCCTTGCTGGTGCGCACGCTTGATCAGCGTGGAGGGATCGAGGTCGTCGTGCATCTCGAGGTGGCAGTGCGTGTCGACGTAGGCGGGCACGGTGTTCCCCCGGCGGTTGCTGATGTGGCTTCGAGCTCGCGCCCCGTCGGATCCGAGCCGTCTCCCGTCGACGGCTCGGTGTCGCGTGGTCTTCGACCGCGGTCAACGACCGTGGTCGTAGACGGCGGGGCGTGGCACGACCCGCCACTACTGGGCGGGCCGCGTAGGCAGCGTACCAGCCGCTACTCGTCCGGGACAGGCGTCAGGCTGTCGTCGACGAGCGCGAGCGCCCCATCGGACTGGCGCTCCAGCCACAGCCCCTCCGCCAGGTCGAACTCGCCCCCACTGCTGCGCCAGCGGGCGGTGAAGGAGGCCACCTCGCTGCCGGTTTCGGTCGTGGTCCACGGTCCCCACTCGTCGAGCTCGAGGTCGAGGTCCCTGCCGAGCCGCGAGGTATCGATCTCCCAGCTGGCGTTGTCATCGGCGAGGCGGCCCGTGCCAGGGCCACCGGACCAGCCGACGGTGCGCAAGCCGAAGGTGCCCGTCCCGGTGTCCTCCTCGATCCAGGCGATGTGGCGGCCGTCGCTCGACCACACGGCGACCGGCTCGGAGCCGCTACCCACGACGCTGGCCGAGATCTGGTGCTGCTGCGGGAACGGCGTGTACGGCGTCGGCTCACCGTCGACAACCGAGATCCAACCGAGCTCCGCCCCGTCGCCCAGCCACAGGACGAGGACGGTGAGGTCAGCGATCGTCGAGCCGGGACGGACGGCGAGGCGCGCGGGGCGGAACTCGCAGTCCTCGGCATCGGTGCAGGGCGAGTCGTACAACGTCGCCGTGACGCGGCCCGTGCCGTCCCGCACGACGACGTCGCCCAGGCCCTCGATCGCGACGGTCGGGGCAGTCTCGCCGGTGGGCGGTGCGGTCGGCTGCTCCTCACCTGGCGGCGGGGGTGGCGGCGGGAAGTTCATGCCGACGAACGCTCCCGCGGAAGCGGTGCCCGGGACCTCCACCGTGTTGCCGTTGAACGCATCGATCAGCCACGCACGACCCCCCTGTCCCAGCAGCACGGTCGTGGCCTCTGCCGTCATCCACACCGACGATGGGTCCGACGTCTGCGCCAGCTCCGCCGGCAGGGGCACGTCACGGGGTCCCTCCGGGCCACCAGTAATCGTCAGGGAGAACCGAACGGAACCCTCGCCAGAACCCTCGACGGCCCACAGGTACTCGTCCAGGCCCATGCCGACGTCGACGATGTCGATCGGCACGCGACCACCGACCACCTCGAGCGGGGTCACCGCCCCAAACTCGACCGCGTTCCCATGGAGCCGGACCGGAACGCGGTAGGCCTCCAAGCCCTCCTGGTACGTCGTGATGACGATGGCATCGTCGCGGTTCCAGTCTTGTGCCGCGTACCCGCGGTTGGGTAGGTCGGTGAGTGCGTACGAGGCGGTGACATCGGTCGGGCCTTGGGTCCCGAAGCCCACGACGCGCAGCATCGGTGAAGCAGCCTCCAGCGCGGGCATCTCCACCCACGCGACGTACTCGCCGTCTGGAGAGAAGGCAGCGGCAGGCGTGCTGGCTGGGGCGGTATCTGACGTGATCGCGTGGTCGTCGAGGAAGTAGTCGCCGCTCGTCGTGGTCAGATCCGCGAGATCGTTGCCCGTCGCGCGGAGCCAACGCTGCTCCCACCTCCCTTCCGCGAGGACGGTGTAGACCACGAGGACGTCGGTGTCGGTCGACTGCGGACTCACGGCGATGTAGGCGATCTCGCACTCGCACGCCGACTGATCGAGGTCGAGCAGGGTCGCCTGTCCGACCCCGTGGACATCGCGGACGACGATGTCCTCGCCGTCGGTGGTGACGATGCCGTACACCCCAAGGCCGGTGGTACCGGTGGGCGTCTGCTGGTCGGACGGAGCGTCGGCGGGTGGTGTGTCGAGCACGCCGGGACGGGGTAGGGCGTCGTCGTCGAGGACGGCGGGGATGGCGACGGTCAGCGCCCCGACCACAACAGCCACGCTCAACCCCGCGAACAACCAGGTGAGCTGTGCACGCCGGCGGGTCTCCTTCTGCACACGCTCCCAGAGTTGGGGAGTGGGTTCGACGTCGGTCGCGCGGTCGCGCAGGCTCTCGCGAAGACGATCCTCGATGGAGCTCATGTCACACCTCCTCCGGGAACCAGGTCCCGGAGCCGTTCGAGTCCTCTGGACACCTGCGACTTGACCGTCCCGATGCTGACTCCGAGCACGTCGGCGGTCTCGGCCTCGGAGAGGTCTTCGTAGTAGCGCAGGACGATCGCCGCTCGCTGCCGCTCGGGCAGGCGGCCGAGGGCGCGCCACACCTCGTCGTGATCGGCGGCGTGCTCGTCGACACGACGCACGCCTCGCTCATCACCCGACCGCTTGGCCGCTTCGGCTCGTTCGAGGTAGCGCCGCCGCAGCCGGCTGTTGGCGGTGTTGACGACGGCACGACGCAGGTACGCCCGCGGGTTGTCGACCCGGCCGCGCCTCCACTGGCGGTACACGCCAGCGAACGCATCGCTGACGATGTCCTCAGCCTGGTGGTGGTCGCCGGTCAACAGGTACGCGAGCCGCACGGCGTCGCGGTGATGGGCGTTGAACACAGCGGCGAAGTCACCCGCCGCGGCGGATGCGCCGCGTGCCGCTCCCAGCACGCTCACTCCCATCTCGGTCCGTCGCCGCGCCCCGACGCTCGTCGGGCTCCGGCGCGCCTCCACCCTCCCCGACGCACGAGCCGGGCCGGGGGTTGAGACGACCTCGCCCGGGCCGAGGGCCGCAAACTTGCATACTTGGGGGCGCCTGAGTGCACCCGACCATTCAAGTTCGCGTCGGGGCGCGGGGGAAGGACGTGCGGGGCGCGATGTGCGTCATTTCTGACGCCGCGTTAGGTTCTGCGCCGCCGTGCGACCGGAAGGGCCCCGTGTTCAGCGACAACAAGCTCATCGAGGCGCTCCGGTCGGTGGGCGAGCTCGGACCGGCGCTGCAAGCCGTGGTCGAGCGGATGGACCGGATGGAGGCGGCCCTGCGCGACATGGACACGACCCTGCACGAGGTAAGGGACTCGCTGGACCGCACGACCGCCTCGCTCGGGGAGACGCGGGGCGCGATGACCGCCAGCTCCGAAATCATCGCGGCCACGGCAGCCGACATCCGCGATGCCGCTGCGTCGATGTCGGAAGTGCGGGCCGCCCTCGACCAGTTCCCCGGTCTCGACGCCCAGGCCAGCTGACCGCCCGGGAACGACGGAAACGCGCGCCGACGCGTGTTTCCGTCACGTCCTGCGGCCCAGCCACCACACCGACCGACGACAACGCGCGCCCACGCGCGTTTCCGTCATACGCCCCGCGGCTACTCGTTGGGTAGCTCGATCTTGGGGAAGAGGGGTTCGGCGTCGCCGAGCTGGGTTCCGGGGACGAGGTCGGGGCGCCGCCACCCCGAGACACCTGATGGGGCGCCGGCCCCGCCGGGCTCGCCCCGCACGGCCTCGCCGACGCCGAGCCATTGCAGCACCCGGTCCGACGAGAACGGGGTGTAGGGGGCGAAGCCCACGGCGATGCCGGCGATCGCGGCCAACGCCACCGCCAGCGTCTGGGCGGTTCGGGGCGCGTCGGTCTTGGCGGTCTTCCACGGCTCGAGGGCGTTGAGGTAGGCGTTGGTCGCCTGCGCCGCTTCGAGCGCCTTCTTGAGGGCGGCGCGCAGCTCGACGCGCTCGATGAGTTCGCCCTCCTCCCCCAGCAGCGCATCGATCCGGTCGAGCAGCTCCGCGTCGGGACCGTCCAACTCGCCCAGCTCAGGTACGCGCCCGTCGCAGTTCCGCCCCACGAGCGCGAACACGCGGTTGACGAGGTTGCCCCAGTCGTTGGCCAGCTCGTCGTTGACCCGCCGCGCCAGCTCGGCCTCGGAGATGTCGGTGTCGGTGTACTCCGGCAGGTTCGCCGCCAGGCCGTAGCGCAACGCGTCGGGCGTGAACGTGTCGAGGTACGCGACGACCGGCGTGCCGATGCCGCGCGACTTCGATGCCTTCTCGCCCTTGAACGTCACGTACTGGTTGGCGGGCACGTTCGTAGGCAGGTTGAGGTCACCGGATCCGATGAGCTGGGCGGGCCAGAAGACCGCATGGAACGGGATGTTGTCCTTGCCGACGAAGTAGTAGGTCTCGGCGTCGGGATCCTCCCACCACGCCCGCCACGCCTCCGCGTCGCCGGAGCGCTGGGCCCACTCCTTCGACGCCGACAGGTAGCCGATGACCGCTTCGAACCACACGTAGATGCGCTTCTCGCTCGCCTCGGTGGAGATGTCGAGCTCGGGCGGGATGGGCACGCCCCAGTCCAGATCGCGCGTGATAGCGCGGTCCTGCAGACCCTCGCCGAGGAAGCCCCGGGCCCAGTTGATGACGTGGTTGCGCCAGCCCTCGAGGCCGTCCAACCACGTCGCGACCGGCTCCTGCAGCTTGGTCAGCAGCAGGAAGTAGTGCTCGGTCTCGCGCGGCTCGGGCGTCGCCCCGGACAGCTTGGAGCGGGGGTCGATCAGATCGACGGGATCGAGGGTCCGGCCGCAGTTGTCGCATTGGTCGCCCCGCGCCTGGCTGTTCCCGCAGTACGGACACGTCCCCTCGACGTACCGGTCGGGAAGGAAGCGCTGGCGCTCGGGGTCGAAGAACTGCTCCGTCGTGCGCGTCTCGAGGTACCCGTTGGCGTGCAACGCGCGGAACATCTGCCACGTGACCTCGCGGTGGTTGTCGGTGCGCGTGCTCGTGAACAGATCGAAGGTGATAGCCAGCACGTCCCACTGTTCGACGATGCGCGGGTGGTAGCGATCGACGACCTCGGCCGGGGTGATCGACTCCTCGTCCGCCGCGACCATGATCGGCGTCCCGTGCGCGTCCGAGCCCGAGACCATCAGGACGCGGTTGCCGGTGATGCGGTGGTAACGCGCGAAGATGTCGGCGGGTAGGTAGGCGCCAGCGATGTGGCCGAGGTGCTGCACGCCGTTGGCGTAGGGCCAGGCAACGGCGACGAGGACGTGACGGGTCATGGGCGCCGAGGCTACCGCTGCGTTCCGTCCTCACCGCCCCGGCGGGTCCCCGCGGGACGTGATCGCGTTGACCGTTCGCTGACCGCAGCCGTAGGCTGCCCGCTCTGCTCCCCCGTCCTGCGCCGATCATCGGGCCCACGCATGAAGTCCACCGGCATCCGCCGCAAGGTCGACGATCTCGGCCGCATCGTGATCCCCGCGGGCGTCCGCAAGACGCTCGGGATCCGTGAGGGCGATGCGATGGACGTGTCGGTGGACGGCGACAAGGTCATCCTCGCCAAGCCCCAGGACCGGTGCGTGTTCTGCGGCACGGACGAGGACCTGCAGGAGTTCCGTAGCAAGGCGATGTGCCGCGCGTGTGTGGCGTCGGTCGGTGTGCTCGACGAGCGTCTGCGGCTGGCGCGACAGGTCCAGGAGCGCGAGCAGCCGAAGGACACGGGGCTGCCCGAGTGGGACGCCCCCGCCCCGTCACGCCCGGCCGTGACCCAGGAACCCGACAGCTCCCCCAACGGCCGTGAGGCACCGGCGCCCGAGGCTGCGGAGCCCGCCGACGACCGTTCCGGGGAGCGGCCCGGTCAGCCTGCTCCGGACGCACCGTCCTCGACGACGGCCTGGTAGACGACCCGCTTGGGGACCCCGTGGCTCGCGGCGACGTCGGCGATCGCAGCCTTCTTGGTCATCCCGCTCTCCTGACGGACGTGCACGGCCGCGGCGAGGTCATCGGCGTCCACGAGCCCGACCTCCTCCGGTGCTCCACCGATGACGAGGGTGACCTCGCCACGCAGGTCGTCTGCCGTCTCGGCCAGCGCAACAAGGCGGTCGCGACGCACCTCCTCGTGCAGCTTGGTCAGCTCACGGCACAGCGCCGCGGGGCGGTCGGGGCCGAGCGTGGCCGCGAGGTCGTGCAGATCGTCGGCTGCACGGTGGGGCGAGACGAACACGACCATGGTTCGACGCTCGGTGGCCAAGGCAGCGAGGCGCTCCGCACGGGCTGACCCCTTGCGCGGGAGGAAGCCCTCGAACGTGAACCGGTCCGTCGGCAGACCCGAGACCACCAGCGCGGCGAGGACCGCGGAGGGGCCTGGTACGTGCTCGAGGACGTGCCCAGCGTCGATGCACGCTCGGACCAGCCGGTAGCCGGGATCGGACACACCCGGCGTCCCGGCGTCGCTGACGAGCGCGACCGTCGCCCCGTCGTCGAGGCGCGCGAGCACCTCACCGAGACGGGCGTCCTCGTTGTGCTCGTGCAGCGACCGCTGCGGCGTTGCGATACCGAGGTGGGCGAGGAGCCGCCCGGTGCGCCGGGTGTCCTCGGCGAGGACGAGGTCGGCGTCCGCGAGCGTCTCGCGGGCGCGTGTTGACACGTCGCCGAGGTTGCCGATAGGCGTCGCGACGACGATCAGACGTCCCGGGGTCGTGCTCACTCGCCCAACACTAGGTCGACGTGGCAGGGGGATGTGGTGCGGTGCGGCGCCGTACGCTCCGGCTGATGTTGACGGTCGGCCATGGAACCCTCGAGCAGCGAGCGTTGATGGCGCTGCTGCGGTCGGCTGGAGTGGGACACCTCGTTGATGTGCGCCGCTTCCCGGCCAGCCGCCGACATCCGCACGTGAACCGAGAGAGGTTGGCGGAACCCCTCGCCACTGCGGGCATCGGCTACAGCTGGGAGGAGGACCTCGGCGGACGCCGCACCGGCGTCGCCGACTCACCGCACATCGCCATCCGCGACCCCGGGTTCCGGGCCTACGCCGACCACATGACGAGCGAACCGTTCGAGGCCGCCCTGGAGCGGGTCCTCGCACTCGACACGGCGACCACGGTGGCGGTCATGTGCGCCGAGAGCCTGTGGTGGCGCTGCCATCGGCGCCTGATCGCCGACGCGGCGACGTTGTTGCACCGCGCCGACGTCCACCACCTGATGCACGACGGCCGACTCGCCCCGCATCGACCGACCGAGGGAGTACGGATCGCGAACGATCGCCTCGTCTACGACGTCGGTGTCGATCGACCGCTCGACCTCCGATGACCCCGGGCTCGCGGCGCTCCAACCGTCGCTGCAGCGCGCGCCGACGACCCGGTGAGGAAGGTCGGTGCGAGGCGTGGGTAGTCTCCGCCCCCGTGACCGACCGCTCGCACGCGCTCCGCCTCGCCGTCCCGTCGCTCCTCTTCCTGGCGTCGGCTGCCGTGCTGTTCCTCCAACTCGGGGAGCCATCGCGCATCATCTTCGACGAGACCTACTACGTCGATGACGCACGCGACTACCTCGACCACGGTGTCGAGGACTCGTTCGCGGTCCACCCCCCCGTCGGGAAGTGGATGATCGCCGCCGGTATCGCGCTGCTCGGAGACGACGCCTTCGGGTGGCGGGCCGCAGGTGCCCTGTCGGGTGCCGTCATCGTGCTGCTGACGTACCTGACAGGGACCCGGCTCCTCCGCCACCGGGGTGTCGCCGCGTTCGCGGCACTGCTCGTCGCGACCGACGGTCTGTTCTTCGTGCAGGCCCGCACGTCGATGCTCGACATCTTCTTGGCGCTGTTCGTGATGCTCGGCGCGTGGCTGCTGGTCGTCGACCACGACGCGAGCGGGCTCTCGGCAGCACCGCCCGGCCTCGAGACCGACCTCGAGGCCGACCTCGGCGACAGTGGCGATCCACGAAAAGAACATCCTCCCCCCCTCCCGCGACGCGGTCACCTGTTCCGATGGCTGGCAGGACTCTCGTTCGGCTTGGCGGCGGCGACCAAGTGGTCGGCCGCGCTGGCGATCGCGGCGGCGATCCTGGTGAGCCTGGGATGGGAGGTGGCGCTCCGACGCGGGTGGGGTCTGACGACGCTGGGACGCGTCGCTGGCCTCGGCATGATCGGCGTCGGCATCGGCGCGATCGTCGGCGTCATCGTTGGTGCGGTGGTCCTGGGCGGCGTCGATGTCACGATCGCCCTGCTCGGAGCGGGCGGCGGCGGGATCGTCGCGCTGCTGCTCGATGCACCACTGCGTCGCGCCATCGTCATGGTGCTGGCCTCGCTCGCGCTCGTCCCCGTGCTCGTGTACGTCGTCAGCTACATGCCCTGGATGGCCAACTACGAACACACCACCGAAGGCGGTGACGAGTGCCTCGAGGATGACGGCACGCTCCAGGAGCCCTGCGACGCCACGCTGTTCGATCGGATCGAGGGGTGGGGTCGCTACCAGGCATCGGTGTGGAGCTTCCACCGCGACCTGACCGCCGACCATCCCTACCGCGCCCCCGCGTACACCTGGCCAGTGCTCGCTCGCCCGGTCGTGTACTACTGGGAGACGTGCACCGAGGACCGTGCGCGTGGCGTCCCCAAGACCGACGAGGACGGCGAGGTGGAGGTTCCCGATCCCTGCGTCGTCGCGCAGGGGGACGCGGCGGAGATCATCGCCCTCGGCAACCCGGCGCTGTGGTGGGGTTTCATCGGGGCGGCACTCACGCTCGTGGCGGGGCTCGTGAGACGTGATCGGCGCGCCGCGTTCATCGTCACGTTCTGGGCGCTGCAGTTCGTGCCGTGGCTGTTCGTGTCACGACCGGTCTTCCTCTTCTACATGGTCCCGGTGGTCCCGTTCCTCGCACTGGGCGTGGCCTACGCCGCCGTCTGGCTCAGTGAGCCTCGGCGCTTGTTGGGCCTGTTCGCAGGCGCGCTGCTCGGAGCGGCGGCGGGCTTCGGCGTCGGCTTCGCCGTCCGTGCGATCGCGGACTCGTCGCGCGCGACCTGGTGGGTGTGGATGGGGGTGGGCTGGCTGGTCGGCGGCGCCATCGGCGCGCTCGTTGATCGCGACCTCGAGGTCCATCGGGGCGTGCCGGAGCGGGACCGGGCCTGGGTCCGGCACCGACCGGTGGGCGTGTGGTTGGCGGCCGGTGTGGCCGTCGCGGCGGTGGGGTTGTTCATCTACTTCTACCCCGTGCTGTCAGGCATCCCGATGGCCGATGACCTTGTCCGGCAGCGGTGGTGGATCCGACCCGGCTGGATCTGATACGGCGTCCCCCGGTCGGACGGACCAGGGAGTACCGGCGTTCGGACCCTGTACGGAAGGCGGGCCTCCTACGACGGTAGGAGGTGACAGCGGAGCGGGTCGCCGAGGCGGCATCGTTCCGACTCGGAGCCGATAGACCGGATCCACCTACCGGAAGGGAAACCGAACATGCGACTGCGCTCGAAGAGGTCCATCACCGCTGCGCTGCTTGCAGGCGCGCTCGCGGTCACCGGCGCCGCTTGCGACGACGACGATGACACCGTGGAGGATGTCGATGTGACCGAAGGGGTGACCACGACCGGCGGTGACGACGCCACCACGACCACGGGCACTGAGGTGCCCACGGTGGGCGAGACGCCGACCAGCTGACCTACCCAGCACGAGCGAGGGACCCCGCTCTTTCAGGAGCGGGGTCCCTCTGTTGCGCCTCCCCGCGGGCGGGTCACCCCGACCAGCGTGCCGCGTCTTCGGACGTCTCGATCCAAACTCCATGCCAGGATGCGATGCGGCCATCACGCAGCGCGACGAGCGCCAGTCCGCGTTGCGCGTACGCGCCGGAGTCGGCCTGGAAGCGCACGACCACCTCGACCGCGACCCGATCGCCGTCCCGGACGGCGACCTCGATCGACGCACGTTCCCTCCGGCCACCGTACGCGCTGAGGTGGTCGACGATCTCGTTGCTACCTCGGAGGATGGGTCGGTCCACGTTGTCGCGGAAGGTGGCGTCGTCACAGAAGGCCTCCGCGGCCTCGAACGACTCGCCTTCGAAGCCGCGCCGCACGAGTTCGAGCAGGTCGTCGAGGTCGGCCATGCCGGAGCCTACGTCGGCAGTGCGGTCCACGGCGTCGTGGCCGCGGGCGGCACCGGGCAGGGTGGGCGGCACCCCAGGGGGAGCGTCCACCGGGTCCCGTACGCTGGCTGCTCGCGACGCGACGCTCAGACGGTGATGGGCCGATGCCCGAGCTCGAGACCCACGTGGTGCTGCGCGACGGCACCCGCGCACTCGTGCGTCCGATCCACCCTGACGACAAGGATCGCCTCCGTCGTGGCATGGAACTGCTCTCGCCGCGTTCGCGCTACCTGCGCTTCCACGCGGCGATCGATCACCTGACCGAGGACCACCTGCGCTACCTCACCGAGGTCGATCGGATCGACCACGCAGCCTGGGTAGCGCTGGACGAGGACCGCCCTGACCACCCCGGGATGGGTGTCGCTCGCTACGTCCGACTCCACGATGAACCGACCGTCGCCGAGGCCGCGGTCACCGTGGTCGACGAGTACCAGGGCCGGGGACTGGGCACGGTCCTGCTCGGGTTCCTCGCACGTACCGCCACGAAGCACGGCATCGATGCGTTCCGCAACTACGTGCTCCCTGACAACGAGCCGATGCTCGAGCTTCTCCGCGAACTCGGGGCTGACGGGGCGGTCGAGGTCGATGGCGCGCTAGAGGTCGATGTCCCAGTGGTGGCCGACGCCGACGAGCTACCGGACACTCCGGCGGCCCGCGTACTGCGGAGCGTCGCCACAGGAGGGTTGCGAGTGCTGGTCAGCGCCTGGTTCCCCATCCGCGTCCCGGACAGCGGTGGTGGGTGACGAGAACGTCCATCAGCCACCCCGGCGCGACGACGGGCGTGACGGAGGACACCGCGAACGCGCTGCCACAGCGGTGATCGGTCGGGCCGACTACGTGATCGGGAAGGGCAGGTCCAGCCACCACGGGCGCTGCGAGAGCTCGATGCGCGTGACCCACTTCACCCACCAGAAGCCCCGGCGTCCCGGAGCGACGAGCCGGACCGGGGCGCCGTGCCCGGCCGAGAGCTGCTCGCCCGCCAGCCGGGTGGCGAGGAGCAGACCGGAGACGTCTCGGACCGGGAAGCGGCGGCTGTAGCCGGTCGCGGAGATCACCTGCACGGACCGTGCCGTGCCGAGGTCACCGAGGAGCCGACCGAGACGTATCCCCTCCCAGTCCTGTTCCGCGAACCAGCCACCGGTGCAGTCGAGCGTCGCCGTGATCCGGTCATCGGCGGCGGCGACCTCTCCGTAGCTCCACGTCTTCGCGGTCCCGTCCGCGGCGACCACGGCGAGTTCCCAGGCGGCGACGTCGAGGTGCTGGACGCGGTCGTCGAACCACTGCACGACCGGCATCGCGGAGGGATCATGCGAACCTCGGTCGTGCGACCCGGTGGCCCGGCGGTCGCCGCCCGCAAGCGACAGCAGGCGCCACACGCCCTCGAGCGCGAGGTACAGCAGGCCCGTGGTCCCGACGACGGCGCCCGCTCGCAGCAGGTTGCGCCGGCTGAGGTCACGTCGGCGGGGACGCGGTCCGCGCTTCACCACGTGCCAGAGCCCGAACGGCACCGCCGCGACCGCCGCCCCGACGTGGACCTGCATGTCGGTCAGCGGCCCGTAGGAGCGGACCACGCCAGCGGTCCTGAGGACACCGCTCACGACGGTGACGACGACCAACACTCCCAGCACGATCGAGGGCCAGGTGGAGGCGGCGGGGCGGCGATCGATGCCTCCCGCGGCGATCGCCGACTTCCACGGGGCGAGCACGACGACGCAGAGCCCGAGCACGCCGTGCGCGATCACGACCCACAGCACCCAGCCGGTCCCGACCGCGAACGCGGCCACCCCGGTCGCCAGCGCCCCGAGCAGAGCGAGGAGGAGCGCGAGGTTGGTCTGCCGGGTCGCCATCGCATCCAGCCTACGACCCCCGCTCCGTGGAGACCTGACCTCACCTATGAGCACAGGTCTCCACGCAGCGATCCTGACTACGGCTCGACGGTCGCCTACGTGCGGCTCCTCGAACGGGAGGACTTCCCCGTGACCGCGCGCGTGTACGCCGTCGTCGTCGAAGGCGTGCCGAAGTCCCCCGAGCTGCTCGAGCACCTCAACGAGCTCAACGCGGCGATCCGGAGCGCTCGGTTGTTCTGCTGTGCATCGCCGTCGGTGCCCCGTTCGGTATCTACCGCGAGAGCGTCGCCCTCGTGATCGTGTCGGGCGTGGCACGGACGCTGCTGCGCTACGGTACGCGACCCATCGAGCGCGCCGTCCAGACCGACGCGGCGATCAACCCCGGGAACTCCGGTGGCCCGGTGCTCGACGCGCGTGGGGCGGTCCTCGGCGTGAACGTGCAGATCGACGCCCGCGGTACCGGCATCGGGTTCGCGATCCCCGCCGACACGGTCACGTTCGTCGCCCCCCGCCTGATCGCCGACGGCGAGGTGCGACGCGCCGCCCTCGGGATCGTCGTGCAGCCGCGCACCGTCAGCCTCGAGCGGGCGGAGGTGACCCGGATGGGCGTGGCCCGGGTCAACGACCCCGGATCGCCTCTGCGCCCCGGTGACGTCATCGTCGCGGTCGACGGAGACCCGATCGATGAGCGCGCCGACCTGTACCGCATCCTGACCCACGACCGTGTCGGGCAGCGGCTCGACGTCGAGGTTCTGCGGGACGGTCTGCTCGCACACGTCACGGTCGTGCCGACCGCATGGCGACGGTCGTGCCGACCGCATGGCGCGCCTGACCCGTAACGGCGGGAGTCGCCCCGCAGGGCCGCTCCCGGTCCGTGGCGATGTGCGTGCTCAGGGGAGGTAGATCTCCGCAAGCTCGCTGATCTCACCGTCGGCGACTGTCAACTCGTACACGGCGAGGTCACCGTTGTACGCGGAGGCCGTTCCACCGAGGAACGCGCCCCAATCCGCGGCGATGGGCTGGCACGTGGTGGTGCAGTCGTACAGCGCCAGCGAGGCGTCCGCAGCACGGTCGACCTCCACCCACTTCGTCTCGGCGTTCCGGATGTACACGTCGTTGGGCATCGAGGGCTCCGACGGCTCGAGGACCCCGTCCTCGTGCGCAGCATCGGCGGCCTCCTCACCGGTCAGGACCTCGACGAGGTCGACCTCGATGCCTCCGTCGTCGATCACACGCACGTACCCGTGATGGTCGCCGTCAGCGATCGGAGCGGCGGCGTCGCCCGTCGGGTCACCCTCGTCGTCGCCACCCGCGCGGTAGACCATCCCCGCCAGGGCGAACGCGATGGCGGCGACGATCGCGACGATGGTCCAGAGCTTGCTCTCGGCCGCGGCCTTGTGGTCGGTCCTGCTGCCGGTCTCGGTTCCGGTGGTCATGCTGATGTCCTCCCTGTGGGTTGGGTTCGGACATCGGACGTCGCGACCTCCGCGGCGGTTGCCAGGGCCGTAGAGGTGCGCGCGCAGCGACCGAGCCGCAACCGATCGGCGAGCTCCGACGTCGTGGGCGCCACGTCGAGCAGCTCCGTCGTAGGGTTGGACCTCCCGACGGAAGGCGAGCGCTTGGTCCACGTCCTGCAGTCCCGCGTGCTGCTCGCGCCTCGTGACCTCGATGGCTCGATCGACTTCTACGAGGACCGGCTCGGCCTGGTGCGCTACCGCGACTGGGGCGAGCGTCCCCACCGGGGCGTTGTGTACTTCCTCGGGGGCGGCTACCTCGAACTGAACGAGGGCGGAGACTCCGTCACCCCGAAGGGTTTCCGGCTGTGGCTGCAGGTCGGCGACATCCACGCCGCCGCGGACGAGCTGCGCACGAAGGGCGTGGTCTTGGCCTCGGAGCCGAAGCTGGAACCCTGGGGGCTCATCGAGTGCACTGTCGTCGACCCCGACGGTGTCGAGCTCGTCCTGGTCGAGACCCCCGTCACCCACCCACTCAGGCGCCGAGAACCCAGCCGCTGACGCGGAGGCGCGAACACGCGGGATGCCTGATCATGCTCCACGTGGAGGGAACCATCGCGCGCGCCCCGACGTCCGACCGTCCAGGAGCGATGGGAGGCGGCGCGATGCGACGGTTCGGTGGGATGGCGGCGATGGTGGTGGCGGCGGTGCTCGCTCCAGCCGGAGCAGCGTACGCCTGCGGGTTCCTCGTGGCGGAGAACGGCGCGATCCGCCTCGAGACGTTCACGGCGGCGTCGATCCTGACCGAGGACGGCGACGCGCACTACGTGACGGCGTTCTCGTTCAGCGGCTCGCCCGACGCGTTCGGGGCCATCATCCCGCTGCCGGATGTGCCCACCGAGGTGGAGAAGGCACCCGGCTGGTTCCTCCAGCGGCTCGTGCGCGAGACCACGCCGCTGCCGGCGCCTCGCGAGGAGGCGGGCGCCGCGTTGTCGGCGTCGAGCGACGCCGAGGTCATCGCCGTCTACGAGGTCGACGCCCTCGACATCACGGTGCTGAAGGGCGGTGGCGGCGACGTCCTGTCCTGGGCCGAGGACAACGGCTTCGACCTCGGAGTGGGCGACGGCGATCCCGACGACCTCTCCGACGCCGTCGCCATGCTCGACTTCTACGCCGAGCGCTCGCCGATCTTCGCGGCCATCCGCTTCGACAACGAGCGCGCCGCGGAGCAGCAGCTCGGTGCGGGCGAAGGCATCCCGGTGCAGTTCTCGTTCACCGACCAGGACCAGGCGTGGATCCCCGTGAAGGTGCTCACCTTCGACAAGCCCGCATCCGATGTCGTCGTCGCCGACCTGTTCCTGATGACCCCGGGCACGCCGACGATCCTCGCGGGGCAGGTGCCCGGCACGGCCGTCACGTTCCAGCGCGACTACGGGGCCGACTCGCTGCTCGTCGCTGACCTGACCAGCGACGACCGCGCCGACTGGGTCCCGACGGAGTTCACGCTGACGCGCATCGACGTGCGCAGCGACGCGCGGCTGCTCGACTGGGACATCGCCGCCCGGGTCGACGAGCTCCCTGAGCAGGCGTGGGCGTTCGGGGCGGCCTTCGTCGCCGCGCAGAGCGACCAGAGCTACACCGGCAACGCCCCGTTCTCGACCGACCCGGACATCGTGCGGACCGAGCTGGGTCGTGACCGCGCACCCTGGCTGGCGATCGGGGTCGGGGCCGTCCTGGCCGTGGCCGCCGTCACGCTGCTCGTCCAACGCCGACGCACCGCCTCGGATGACCGAACGCCCCGGTAGACGCCCGGGGTATGAGCTCGGGACCGGGAGGAACCCGGCGAGGGCACGTACCCACGAGAGCGGTCGTCAGCACCCCGCCGCGGCTGCCAGGACCCCACAGGCTTCAGTGAGCCTGGCGGCCGAGAGGGTGGTCACCCGCTGCCGGAAGACTTCTCTCGGCAGCGTGTGGATGTTGTCGAAGTTGACGACGCAGTCCGTGGGAACGCCGTCCACGACAGCCGATAGGTCGAGCTCGGAGACGAGTCCCCGCCGCGTGCGGGTGAGTGCGGCGACCACCACCGATCCGATGCGGGCAGCGACAGGGTCACGGGTGACCACCAGCACGGGACGATCGCCGCCGGGCGTGGCGGCGAACCAGATGTCACCCCGCTGCATCAGCCCAGTCCGACCAGTCCTCAGCCGGGCCCCAGTCAGCGATCGCTCCGAACGATCGCTCACCTTCGTCCAGGGGTGGTGACGTCCGCCTCCGCCGGATGACCGATCCACGCGACGTTACGACCTGAGCTTCCCGGCGAGCGGGTTCAGGACGAAGTCGAAGCGTGCGGTCGCGTGCGGCTGGCCGCGACCGCCTGCCGTCATCTCGGATCGCTCGTCGGGATGCTCGAGCTTGAGGATCAGTTCATCCTTGACCGCATCGATGGTGTCGTCGTCGAGCCAGGCGTCACCGGGGAGAAAGAGCATGGTCGTCAACGCCTGGTGACCGGGTGCGTCCACCTTGATGTGGATGTGAGCCGGGCGGAAGGCATGCCGTCCCAATCGTTCGAGGAGACGGCCGACCGGTCCGTCGTTCTTCACTTCGTACGGGGCGGGTATCGGTGTCACGAACTCGTAGCATCCGTCGGCGTCGGCGCGCAGCTTCCCACGGAGATCGTGCTCGGGAAGAGCCGGGTTCTGGTGGTCGTACAGCCCGTGATGGTCGGACTGCCACACGTCGATGGTCGCGCCAGGCACAGCCCTCCCCGAGACGTTCCGCACCTCCCCCGAGAGGACGAGCAACGGGGCATCCTCGACCGAACGGCCGATCCGGTACGGCGGCTCGAGCTCCGGCGAGTCGTCGTCGTAGAACGGACCCTCGACGTTGGTGGGTGTCCCGTCCTCACCGTGGTGGTCCTTCGCGTCCACGTAGACCGACAGGTGGAGGACGTCTGAGAGCAGGACGAACTCGTCAGCTCGGCCGACCTCGGTGAGGAAGGCGAGCATCTGCATCCATTCGTCCGCTGTGACGTCGAGCTCGTCGATCAACCAGCGGACCTGTTCCACGAGTCTCGCGACCACCTGATCGAGCTTCTCGTTGGTCTCCACCATCGTCACCTCCTACGAGTCACCCATCGTCGGGAGCAGGGTTTCGACGGCGCGTTCGATGTCGACCTCGTACTTCAGAAGGACGTTGAGCGTGTCCTCCACGAGCTGTCGGTTGAGCTCATCGGCTCCCAGCTGCACCAACGTCCGCGCCCAGTCGATGGTCTCCGATATCGCTGGTTTCTTCTTCAGATCCATTGTCCGGAGCCGCGCCACGAGCTGGGTCAGTTGGTCGGCCAGATGTTCGCCGATGTCCGGCACACGGACCCGCACGATGTCTCGTTCCCGTGACGGTTGCGGGTAGCCGAGGTGCAGGAACAGGCAGCGTCGCTTGAGCGCCTCGGAGAGGTCCCTCGTGTTGTTGGAGGTCAGGAGCACGAGCGGGTAGCGGCCCGCCGTCACGGTGCCGAGCTCGGGGATCGAGACCTGGAACTCCGACAGCACCTCCAGCATGAGAGCTTCGGTCTCCGCCTCGACACGGTCGACCTCGTCGATGAGCAGTACGGCTGTGGCGGTGGAGCGGATGGAACGCAACAACGGCCGTTCCAGCAGGTAACCCTCGGCGAAGATGTCCTCTTCGACGTCGTCCCAGCTGCGGCCGGATCCCTGGTCGGCCTGGATCCGGAGGAGCTGCTTCTTGTAGTTCCACTCGTAGAGGGCCTTGGCTTCATCGAGCCCCTCGTAGCACTGGAGCCGTATGAGGTCGGCCGAGAGCAGCCGCGCCAAGGACTTCGCCAACTCCGTCTTGCCGACCCCAGCAGGGCCCTCGACCAATACCGGCTTCTCGAGCCGGTCAGCCAAGAAGATGGTTCGAGCGATCCGGGCATCGGGGAGGTAGTCGACGGACCGGAGTCCCTCTGCGACGTCCTCGGGGCTCGCGAAGCGGTGGGTCACGTGATCCTCTCGGTTAGTTCGGTTTCCGGGCCTCGGGGTCCAGCTCCTCGCCAAGCTCAGCGGGCGCCTTGCCCGTCGGGGGGATCGGCTCATCTTCGTCGAGCGGCGTGGCCAAGACCAGTCGGCGCTGTAGAGGGAACAGCTGGAGGTGCCAGCGGCTGGTGATCAGCCCCCATACGCCGTGCGGGGCGCGGAGCATCGTCACGATCGCGAGCACGCCCAGCAGGATCAGGAACCAGGTGCCGTAGTCCGCCAGCGACTCTCGGAGGACGAAGAAGATGATGGTGCCCAAGATTGGTCCCTCGACGGTTCCGATACCTCCTATGAGCACGATGAAGATCATGAAGATCATCCACTCGATACCGAAGGCTGCGGTCGGTTGCACGCGCAGGAGGTTGAGGTAGATGAGTGCTCCGGCCAGCCCGGTCCCGAAGGCCGCAACCGACCAGATCACGAACTTCACGCGGTAGGTGTTGACCCCGACGCTGTCCGCGGAGGTCTCGCTGTCTCGCAGGGCGGTCAGAGCCAGACCCAACTTCGAGCGGAGGATGACGTAGACAGCCACGATCGCACCCGCACCGATGGCGAGAGCGATCCAGAAGGTGACCGCTTCCCGCGTCGCCTTGTCGATCCCCGCGACCGCTGTCAGTGTGGTTCCGCTTCCACCGCCGAGGGCGCTGTTGTTCATGACGCCCAGCCGATAGACCTCCGCGATGACCCACGTCCCGATCGCGAAGTACCCGCCCCGCAACCGGAACGCGAGGAAGGCCGTCGGGATGGCGAGTGCCAGTGCCACGATGCCGGCCAGAAGAACCGACAGGAAGGCGTTCACGCCCCACAGGTTCCCGAACGCGATCAAGGCGTAGGCGCCGGCGCCCACGAAGGCCTGCTGACCAACCGACACCAGCCCTGCGTAGCCCGCCAGGAGGTTCCACATCTGCGCCAGGGCCAGGAGGGACAGGAACTCGACCAGGGTCCGCATGCCCGACGACGACAGCCAGAACGGAACCGTCACCAGCACCCCGAGCGTCACGACCCCCAGCGCCGAGCCCACTCGGCTCGCACGCGTGGACCGTTGGACGGTCAGGGTGGCCGTCACGTCGGCTCTCCCTTCCCGAACAGCCCGTTCGGCTTGATCCCGAGCACCGTCAGGAACACGAGGTGCCCGGCGAGGATGCTCCATCCTGGCGACAGCATGGCGCCGAGCGTGTGGGCCATGCCGAGCACGACACCTCCAGCCAAGGTCCCCCACAACGAGCCGAGCCCGCCGATGATCACGGCCTCGAAGGCGAAGATCAACCGCGCGGGACCGATCGTGGGGGTGAAGGTGGTACGGATGCCGAGGAAGACCCCGGCGAGCGCGACCGTCGCGATCGCCACCCCGAACGCGAGGCCGAAGACGTGACGGTTGTCGATGCCGACGAGTCGAGCCGCCTCAGGATCGTCGCTGGTGGCCCGGAACGCTCGCCCGAGCCGCGTCCGCGACAGGAACAACTGCAACGTGACGAGGACCGCGACGCCGACGAGGAACGTTATGAGCGGGAACCACCCGATCGCGAGTGAGTCCGTCAACCGGACGCTCGCCGTCTCGAGTCCACCGATGTCGAGCCCCCGGTTGTTGGCCGAGTACGTCTCGAGGAGCAGGTTCTGGATGATCACCGCGACACCGAAGGTCACGAGGAGCGGCGGGAGCACGTCGCCGGTGAGCGTGAAGTTCAGGACCCAGCGTTGCAGCGCGTAGCCGAGCACGAAGAAGACCGGCAGGAGAACGAGGGCGGACAGGAGCGGGTTCATGCCCGTGACGCTCACCAGGCTGAACGCCGCGAACGCCGCCAGGATCGAGAGGTCGCCGTGAGCCAGGTTCACGAGCCTCATCACCCCGAAGGCGATGGAGAGCCCCGTGGCGAACAGAGCATAGAGCCCACCGAGGAGGATCCCCTGGGCGACGGCGTTCAGCAGCTCCGTCACTCAGACGCCGAAGTACGCGGCGGTGATGTCGTCGCGAACGAGATCGGCGGGCCTCCCGTGAAGCGAGATCGCACCCTCGAGCAGGCAGTAGACGCGATCCGCAGCGGCGAGCGCCTGCCCGATGTCCTGCTCGACGAGGACGACCGTGGTGCCCTCCTCCTTGACCGCCGGCATGGCCGCGTACAGGCCCTTGACGATCACGGGGGCGAGCCCCAACGAGACCTCGTCGAGGAGGAGCAACGCCGGATTGGACATGAGCGCACGACCGATCGCCAACGCTTGCTGCTCGCCCCCGGACAGGTTCGAGGCGCCCACGCTCCGGCGGCGACCGAGGAACGGGAAGAGATCGAACACCCGATCGACGCTCCAAGGCCCCGGTCGTCTGCTGTAGGCGCCGACGAGAAGGTTCTCCTCCACGTTGAGCGACGGGAACACCCTCCTTCCCTCCGGCACGAGAGCGATCCCGCGCTCCAACCGTCGGTGCGTGGGTACGTCGACGACGGACTCGCCGTCGAACCGGACGTCGCCACGGGTCCGCTCGACGGTTCCGACGATCGTCCGGAGCAACGTGGACTTGCCAGCGCCGTTGGCCCCGATGAACGCGACCGTCTCCCCGGAGCCCACGTGCACGTCGATGCCGAACAGGGCCTGGAAGTCTCCGTAACCAGCATCGAGGCGTGATACCTCGAGCAACGCCATGTGGCTACTCCTCCAGGCCGAGGTACACGCGCTGAACCTCGCTGCTCGCCATCACCTCATGCGGATCGCCTTCCACCAGCATGCGCCCGAAGTCAATCGCGAGGATCCGGTCGACCACGGAGAGCAGTGCATGGACGACGTGCTCGATCCAGACGATCGTGGTGCCCTCCCCATGCAACGACTTGATCGTCGCGATCAGCTCTCGGACCTCGGCCTCGGTCAGTCCGCCCGCGATCTCGTCGAGGAGCAGCAGCCGAGGTCCGGTCGCGAGAGCCCGCGCCAGCTCCAGCCGTTTGCGTCGCAGCAACGGCAACGACCCGGCGACGGTGTTGGCGACGTCATCCAGGCCCGTCCGCTCCAGCGCTGACGCCACCCGCTCCTCGGTGTCGCCCGTTTCCCGGGCCCCGTACGTCCCGGCGACGAGGACGTTCTCGAACACCGTCATGCCGGCGAAGGGCCGCGGGATCTGGAACGTACGTGCCATCCCGAGATGGGTCCGGCTGCGGGCAGGGATCCGGGTGACATCACGCCCCGCGAACGTCACCCGGCCCCCGTCCACGGTCACGCTGCCGGCGATGAGGCCGAGCGTCGTGGTCTTGCCGGCCCCGTTGGGCCCCACGACGCCCAGCGCCTCGCCCTCGTCGACGTGGAAGGTCAGTTCGTCAACAACGGCATCGGCCCCGTACACCTTGGTCAGGCGTTCGGCCCTCAACAGCGTGTCCATACCGGTGCGTTCAGCTGCCGGGCAGCGGTTCGAGCTCACCACCCGTCGGGATGTCCGGCGCCGTCTCGTTGCTGACGATCACGAGTTCGTACCTGTGTTCCTCGCCCGCCTTCCACTGGCCTCCCACCAACGGGGTCTTGGCCACGTTCGCCGGCCCCTGGCTGAAGTCGATCGGCCCCACCACCGTGTCGAGCTGCGTCGCGGCGATCGCATCCCGGATGGCCGCGGGGTCGTCGATGTCCCCGCTCCGCTGGAGCGCATCGACGGCGACCTCGAACAGGGCGTGCACGAAGCCGATCGGTTGGGTCCACTGCTGGCCCGTCGCTTCCTCGAACGCGTCCGCGAGCTCCTGAGCGGACTGTCCGGTCAGTGAGGAGCTGAAAGGATGGTTCGGTGACCACCACACCTCAGTCGACATACCTTCGCCGAGCTCGCCGAGGGCTTCGACTGCGGACGGGAACAGCAACGCCTTGCCCACCGAGGCGATCTTCGGTCGGAAGTCCTGCTGGGCCGCTTGCGTCCAGAAGGTGGTGAAGTCGGGCGGGATCGGCACACCCGTCACGATCTCCGCGTTGGCGTTCTTGTAAGCCGAGATCTGCGACGAGAAGTCGTCCGTACCGTTCTCGTAGCGTCCGGGGTCGACGATCTCATAGCCCTGCTCCTGCAGGGCCGACGGGAAGCCGACCTCCGGGTCACCCCAGGCGTTGCCGTCGGCGTCGTTGGGCCACAGCGCCCCGACCACCTGGTTGGTTTCGATCTGGGACCACATGTTCGTGAAGACGGCGATGATGTCCTCGAGCCCCCAGAAGAAGTGGTAGGTCCACTCGAAGCCGGTCTCGGGGTCGCCGCCTCGTCCCAGTAGCCACGGCTGCCAAGGGGCGACGGTCGAGATGCACGGCATCGAGTTGACTTCGCACTGGTCGGAGACGGGGTTGGTCGTCTCCGGGGTCGATGCGACGAGCACTAGGTCGACCTCGTCCGAGAGGATGAGGTCAGCCGCGACCTCCGCCGCCCGGTTCGGGTCGGACTGGCTGTCCCGAACGAGGATCTCGACGGGATGGTTGGCGCCCCCGATGTCGATCCCCTCGCCGAGGTGCTGGTTGATCGCATCGACAACGAAGCTGTCGGCCTCGCCGAAGGCGGCTAACGCCCCCGTCTGGGGCGAGACGTAGCCGATCTTGATGGTCCGGCCGTCGCTCCCGCCCGCTTCCGTGTCGCCGGTCGTGGGGGTGTCGGTGCCATCCCCGTCACCTTCCGACCCGCCGGTGTCGTCGCTGCCGCACGCGGCGAGCGTGAGGGCCAGCATCGCCAGCATGGCCACGAGCCGGATAAGCCGGGTGCGATCTCCGTCCCCGCTCCCTCTCTGTGCGCTTCGCATGTGTCTCACTCCCTGTCCCCCGTTGTATCCAGAGATCGTCGCGTACCGACGGCGGAGCCGTGGTAGGCGTCACCCAGTAGGTCCGCCATCTCCGCGCGGTTCATCGGGATCCCCACGGACTGGGTCACGACGGCTGCCCGCTCGGCCGCCGGATCCAACTCGGCCTCTGCCATGCCCACCTCCCGAAGCGTGGTCGGGGCGCCGACGGCGTCCTGCAGTTCGAAGAGTCCTGCCACGGCGTCCT
Source organism: Actinomycetota bacterium (assembly GCA_019347575.1). Classification (NCBI taxonomy): domain Bacteria; kingdom Bacillati; phylum Actinomycetota; species Actinomycetota bacterium. Next base: position 118,084 of record JAHWKY010000010.1, read on the forward strand.
CGGCTCCGAGCCCGTCGGCGATCTTGGGGAGCGCGTCCGGGATCCGGTCCGCGATGGCCGCGATCACGTACGGCAGGAGGGCGGCATGGGTCGGTGAGTGGGGGAGGTCGTAGGCGCCGCCGAGGACGTGGCAGATCTTGTGGTGGATCGACGTTCCGGCCACGGCCAGGGTGGTCCCGGCGAGGTACGCCCCGTACAGACACTTGGATCGTGCGTCGAGGTCGGCGCCGTCGAGCACCACCCGCGGCAGCCCGCTGGCGAGAGCTCGGATGGACTCCACGGCCACGAGGCTCGTGATCGGGTTGGCCCCCGGGGCGTAGAGAGCCTCGACCGCGTGTGCCAAGGCGTTCAGCCCGCTCGTGGCGCTGAGCTCCCGCGGGAGCGTCACCGTCAACTCGGGGTCGTACACAACCGTGGCCGGCAGGACTCGGATGTCCCGCCCGGTCGTCTTCTTCCCGCTCTCGGTCATGCCCCAGATGGGGGTGACCTCGCTGCCCGCGTAGGTGGTCGCGACCGCGAGGATGCGGACGTTCAGTTCCAGCGCGACGGCTTTCGCGAAGCCGGTGCATGAGCCTCCGCCGATCGTGAGAAGGACGTCCGCATCGGTCTCCCGAACGCGGGCTCGAGCGGTCTCGGCGACCTCGACAGGAACGTGCTGGCGGATCTCGTCGAAGGTCCCGACGTACGAGTCGCCAAGTCCCTCCATGATGGGATCCGCGAGGTGCTTCTCGGTGGGTTCGTGGACCAGAAGCACTCGCGAGCCCAACCTCCTCGCTTCGTCGGCGGCCTCCGAGACTCGTCCGGCACCGAAGACGATCCGGCCAGGCAGCGCGTCGTAGGTGAAGTCGGTGGCGGTCATCGCGCAGCCTTCAGTTCGCGCAGCAGGTCGAGTTCCGCCCGGGACGGCGGATCGGTTCGAGACAGCCGGTCCGCGATCCGAAGTGGCCAACCCGTCGCTTGCGTCACCTGATCGACCTCGACGCCGGGGTGCAGCTTCGTCAGCGTCAGCTCGCTCGACTGGAGATCCGGCTCCATGATCCCGAGGTCCGTGATGACCACCGTGGGGCCGCGGCCCGGTAGCCCGCGACGCCTTCGGGCGTCACCGCCGTCGAGGTGGCCGCTGGTCGTCACGAAGTCGAGTTCCGCAACCAAGGTTCGGGTGCTGTGCGGGATCACCGTCACGACCTCTCCGGCAGAGGTAGCGATGGCGGGGGCGCCTCCGGCCCCGGGTAGACGGACGTCAGGGCGGGCGTATTCGCCGATGACGGTGGTGTTGAGGTTCCCGAAGCGGTCCAGCTGAGCTGCGCCGAGGAAGCCGACGTCGATCCACCCGCCTTGCAGCCAGTAGTTGAAGATCTCGGGGACCGACACGACGACGTCAGCGGTGACCGCCAGCTCGCCGTCCCCGATCGACAGCGGCAGGACCTCGGGTTTGGATCCGATCGTCCCGGACTCGTAGACGAGCACCAGGTTCGGTGCATGGCTGCGCCGCGCGAGGTTGGCTGCCGTGCTGGGGAGGCCGATACCGACGAAGACTCGCTCGCCGTCGCGGAGCCACCGGGCGGCGGCCACGGTCATCATCTCGTCGGCGGTGTACTCGTGTGGGCCGGGCGCGGCCGGCGCCTCGGTACGCGACAGCTCAGCACTCGTCACGATGGACTCCCATCGAGCGAGGAAGCCGGACTTCGGATCAGACTCCTGCGGTAGTCGGCCCAGTCCTCGGTGCCCATGACGTGTCGCTCGATCCACGACGCGAACCGCTCACGGTCCTGCGAGACGTCCTCCCATCCCCGGTAGAAGTCGTTGTCACGTTCGCTGTAGTCGTGGGCGTAGGAGGGATGGGTCCCGCCTGGGACGACCGCTATCGCATCGATGGTCCAGGTCGGGAGGACGACGCCGTTGGTGCGCGGCCAGAACTGGTCCACGATCTCCTCGACCGTGACGATGACGCGTTCGGCCGCGAGCACGGCTTCCCGTTGAACACCGCTGATGCCCCACAGCATCACGTTGCCGGCACGATCGGCCTGCTGCGCATGGATGATCGTCACGTCCGGGTTCATCGCACGAACGGCGACGAGTACCTCGCCCGTGAAAGGACACACCACCTCGGTGAGGTGATCGCTCGGGTGGATGGGGTGCTCGCGAAGGGCGGCGTAGGGCATCCGCGACGCGCCGGCGATGAACGCGTTGGTGAGCTGGGCGTGGCTGTACTCCTCGAGCTGCAGCGGTTGCGGCCATCCGTTCTCTACCGCATCCCGGAACCGGCGTAGCGACCCCACCCCAGGGTTCCCTCCCCAGGAGAACGCCACGGCGCGCGCGCAGCCGGCGCCGATGAGCTGGTCGTAGACGATGTCGGGGGTGAGACGGACCAGGCGGAGACGACGCCGTGACTGGCGGATGATCTCGTGACCGGCGGCGACGGGGATCAGGTGCGTGAAGCCCTCCAGCGCCACCGTGTCGCCGTCGCGGACGAGTTCGGCGACGGCCGCGCGGAGGGTCACGACCTCGGCCACGGCTCAGCTCTCGGGGCCGGCGAACCAGCGCGGCAGCTCCGCGCCCACGTTCACCCAGACCGACTTGGCTTCGGTGTACTCGTGCATCGCCTCGAAACCCATCTCGCGCCCGTATCCAGAACGCTTCATCCCGCCGAAGGGCGAGCCGGGGTTGACGCGCTTGTAGCTGTTGATCCACACCATCCCCGTTAACAGCGCGTCGGCCACACGATGGGCCCGCGAGAGGTCACGCGTCCACAGCCCTCCACCGAGGCCGTACTCGACATCGTTGGCGACCTCGAGCACCTCCTCTTCGTCCTTGAACGGGGTGATCGTCACGAACGGTCCGAAGACCTCTTCACGGCACACCCGGCTGGCAGGATCCGCGCGGACCACGGTCGGCTCGACGTAGCACCCCTTCGCGAGAGAGTCGTCGTCTGGCGTACGGCCACCGGTGAGGATCTCGCCGCCCTCGTCCTCAGCGACCTTCACGTACGCCAGGACCCGGTCCCGATGATCGGGTGACGTGAGCGGACCCATCTCGGTCGTCGGGTCCAAAGGGTTGCCCAGCCTGATCGACTCCGTCAGTTCGATGAACCTCCTCGTGAACTCGTCAGCCACCGACTCCTGAACGAGCAGCCGCGAGCCTGCGATGCACGCCTGGCCCTGGTTGTGGTAGATCGCGAAGGCGGAGCCGTCGAGGGCGGCTTCGAGATCGGCGTCCTCGAACACGATGTTCGCGCCCTTCCCCCCCAGTTCGAGATGGACGCGCTTGAGGTTGCCGGCCGAGGCTTCGACGATCTGATGACCTACAGCCGTGGACCCGGTGAACGAGATCTTGTCGACGTCGGGATGCTCGGCGATACGCGCGCCGGCGGTGTGGCCGTAGCCAGGGACGATGTTCGCCACTCCGGGGGGAAAGCCGACGTCCTCTATGAGTTCGGCCACGCGCAGGCTCGACAGGGGCGTGAGCTCGGCTGGCTTCATCACGACGGTGTTTCCGGCGGCCAGTGCGGGCGCCAGCTTCCAGCTGACGAACATGAGTGGGAAGTTCCAGGGCACGATCTGTCCCACGACCCCGACCGGCACACGGTTGACGTAGTTGAGGAACCCCCGCTCGACCGGCACCACGCTGCCCTGGTACTTGTCCGCGATACCCCCGAAGTAACGGAACGTCGCCGCCGTGCGTGGGGCGTCGAGTCGTCGTGCATCGCGGATGGGATGGCCCGCGTCGAGTGCCTCCAACTCCGCCAACTCGTCGACGTGATCCTCGATGGCGTCGGCGAGTCTCAGTAGGAGCCGGCCACGCTCCATGGCCGGAGTGGCCGACCACTCCGGGAAGGCATCCCGAGCCGCGACGACAGCGCGGTCGACGTCCTCGGCGCGAGCCTCGGCGACGTGTGCGATGGTGGATAGGTCATGGGGGTTGAGGACCTCGATCGTCCCGCCCGCGATCGCATCGACGAAGTCACCGCCGATGTACAGCTTGGTCGGGATGTTCAAGGGACCTCCGTTCGGTCTCGGGTGAGCGTCGTCGGTCAGCCGAGGGGCTGTGAGGCATCCCGACCGCCTTCGCCGAGCCACGGGTAACGGTCGGTGTCCTCACCGGCGTAATCGGGGTCCAGGTAGATGAAGCAGCGCTGGATGCGGAAGTCGCGCACCTCGAAGACGTCACACCACCGCCCGGCATGGGTGACACCCGCCCGCCAGGACCCGTCTCGGTGCTGGCCGTAGCTGGTGCCTTCGCATGCGAACGTGTCGGTGCCGGACATGACCCAGTTGAAGGTGGCGTAGTCGTGCGTGATCCCCTCGAGCGTGCCCCCGACGTCCCCGAACAGCTTTCCGATCTCGTCCTTGCCCGTCGCGAGTCCCCACTTCGGGAAGTAGACCTGGGCGTCCTCGGCGAAGAGGTCGAGGATGCTGCCTCCGTCGGATGTCACGCCGCCGTTGTCGAACGCCTTGAGGTACTCGAGCGCTACCGACTTCCGCTGCTCATCAGTCATGGTCTGCTGTGCGATCGCCACGGCTTGTCCTCCTGTGCACTTGGGCGTGCAGTTACGTTCCGGTCATGTGCTTCCGCCCGCGACCGGCCGGTTCGGGACGGCTCTGTCCCGGACCCTTCACATCCTCCGGGGTCAGATGTCGACCGGATAGGTGCGCATCTCACCCTTGGCGATCAGTCCGGGCAGGTCCTCCGATGCGTTCTCCCACACGAGGAGCATGGCACGCTTGGGCGCGTAGCCCTGGTGTCGGATGTCCGCCGGCATGGCCGCGACATCACCGGGTCGCATGACAACCTTGGCGCGGACTCCTCCGCTGTCGCGGTCCTCGACCTCCCAGTGGATCTCGTCCGACAGCTGCACGAACCACTCGACGCGGTCGTTCCCGTGGATGATGGGGAGGATGTACTCCTCCGTCGTGGGGCAGAAGAGGCTGTTCTCGCATGCCGACACCACCGACGGGTTCCACGTCACATCAGAGCGGGAGAGGTACGCGAACAGGTTGAAGGCGTTCAACTCCTCCTCGAACCCCTCCTCCGCTTCGATCGTCGGCTCGTCCTGGGGTACGTCCGCGAAGGCACGGTTGACCGGGAAGCCCTTCTCGTCGGACCGCAGCTCCTCGTCGCCGGGGCAGCTCACCATCCGCTTCGCGGCCACCCGGTGCCGGTTGATGGCATCGCGGTTGTCGCCGTTCTTCGGACCGAAGGCAGTCCCGGTCTCGTCCGGGGCCGCGAAGGGGTCGAAGGTCTCGTTCGTCCAAGCGTCCAGCATGCGCTGGAAGGTTGCCTTGATGTCCGGCGTCTCGAAGTTCTCGACGTGATCCAGCTCCGCCTTGCGGTAGGAGTCGTTGTAGCGCCCAGCGAACAGGTCGACGGTCCCGTAATGGTTCACGGTCCCGATGACTCCGTCGAAGTTGACGATCCCGTAGAAGAACTCCCAAGCAACGTCGCGCTGGAGCGCACGGAGGAACGCATCTGCGGACATGATGTGGTGACCCGTCGGCCATTCGATGTACACGAAGTACTCGTCACGGGAGAAGGTGAACTCGCCCAACTCGAACGACGGGTAACCGAACTGGTTGGGATCGCCGGACCGGACCTCAGGTGGGCTCTCAACAACGGTCATGGGCACTCCTCTCGGATCTGATCGGACTACGGGGACGTCACAGCTCGGTGGCCACGATCTCACGCCACTTGTAGACCGTGCCGTCGCCCTCGATGGTCTGCATGATCAGTGCTGCGACGTCGTCACAGTGGAAGCGGTAGGCGGCGCCGGCCGGGAGCAGGGCTTGGTGGCCGCGCCCCACGATGATGCGTCCCATCCGGGGGCCAGCGGGGTCAGCGCCGAGCTCGAGCGATCCCTTCTTGTCCTTGGGCGGAACCTGTCCCTCACCCGCCTTGTGGAGCTCGATGGTCACCTGTCCGTCCATGCAGAGAACGAACTCGTCGTGGGAGGCGACCCGCCACTCGGAGGTGCCTTCGGCTCGGATAGCCTCGAGAACGTACTCCCGGTTGCGTGCAACAGCGACCTTCTCGTAGGGTGCCGAGTTGTTGGCGACCTCGAACACGTTCGAGAACGCGTAGTGCTTGGCCTCATCGTTGATGATGTCGAGACGGCCCTTCTCGTAATCCTTGAGCGATCCGAACTTGGTCTGGTAACTGGTTGCCATCGACGACTCTCCTCCCCGACGGCGCGGTCCCTCGACCCGCCCCACGGCTTCCTGTACGCTATGTGAACAATAGTTCTATATGCGTACCCAACCTACGGAGGTGCTCTCAGCGTGTCAAGAGACGAGCTCGGACCTGACTTCGTCCAGTCCCTCGCCCGTGGGCTGGAGGTCATCCAGGCCTTCTCGCGTGATCGGCCGTCGCAGACCCTCAGCGAGGTAGCCGAGCACACCGCGCTCAGTCGTGCCACGGCTCGCCGGCTGTTGCTCACGCTCGAGCACCTCGGCTTCGTGGAGTCCTGTGAGCGGCGGTTCCAGCTCACCCCCCGCGTCTTGGACCTCGGCTACACCTACCTCTCATCGCTGGGCATCGGGGACGTCGCGCATCCCCACATGGAGCGGCTGGCCGAACAGCTCCACGAGTCCACGTCGGCGTCCGTCCTCGACGGCCACGAGATCGTCTACGTCGTGCGGATCCCCACCCACCGGATCATGACGATCTCTCTCGATCTGGGAACTCGCCTCCCTGCTTTCTGCACGTCGATGGGCCGGGTCCTGCTCGCCTCCCTACCGCCGGACCAGCTCGACGGCCACCTCGAGGCGATGGACCTGCACCCCCATACCAAGCGCACGGTCACCGACGTCGGGCAGCTCCGGGCCATACTCGACGAAACCCGCGAACGAGGATGGGCGCTGGTGGACCAGGAGCTCGAGGACGGCGTGCGATCCGTTGCGACCCCGCTCCGGGACGGCGGGGGCCGGGTCGTTGCTGCACTGAACGTCTCCGGCCACGCAGGACGCGTCACGCTGGGGCACATGCGGGACCGCTTCCTGCCTCCCCTTCTCGAGACAGCGCGAACGATCAACCAGGAACTGGCCCGTCGGTGGACGGGGTCACGCTGACCTCGGTGGGCCGCCCCAACCGGCCGGAGGGTCAGGATCCTTCGAGCGCGGGGCTCCTGGGGCAAGCAGGTCGCGGCTTCCGATCACCATGGCGTTCAGCTGGGCGATCGCATCGTGGATGTCCCGGGCGTCGGGCAGCACGCACCGCAGATCGGTTACCCCCAGGTGGGCCAGTTCGATCACCCGTTCCTGACAGTCCTCCAGGCGCCCGATGATGCCGACCGGAGACGCCGCTGCTGCGACGGAGAAGTGGCGATCGTTCTCCGCACGCGCCAGAGCTTCGGCATGCGTACGACCGATCGACACGGGGGCTTCCAGGGCGATCCCGAGGGACGCTGTCGGTCGCCCCCCGTCCGTGCAGGCCCGGTGGACCTGACGGACGGCGACGGCGACGTCGGGGATGGCCGTCACCGGAAGCACGACGTCGTCGGCGTAGCGGACTGCCTCCGCCACATGCTCTGACCCCGTCGCAACGACGGAGAGCCGCGGACGACGTTCATGCTGCCACGCCGTCAGCAGGACTCTGAGGAAGGGGCCGAGAGACGGCGGGGACGACTGCGACCTGCCGAGCGCCGCTGTCGCGAGTCCGATCTCGACGTTGTGGTGGCCGGCTGCCGCGCGGCCGATGTTCGCGACCTCCTCCACGCCGTGTGTCGAGACGTCCACGGTGAAGCCGATCTGGGCGCGCTGCAACTTCGACGCCAGCACCTTGACGGTCGGTGTCAGGTCGCCCGAGGGCGAACCCTCCTCCCGCACCCAAACGGCGTTCATCCCCGCCCGATCGCTCAACATGCTCAACTGCTCGAGTCGGCCAGGCGGCAGGCGGGTGGTCAGTACGACAGAGAGGCGGACGAGTCGTCCGGTCGGTGGTTCCGTGGGCGAGAAGGAGACCAATCGCTACGTTCGCTATGCGGATAGTTGTCCGTATTGCGAACGAATCTAGCCGGGAGGTTCCACCCCATGCAAGCGCCCGCTGACCCCGTACCTCGGACGGTGACCGCAACGGTCGTGGAGTTCACCAACCGGCTGCGCCAGGCCGGAGTGGGAACGTCGCTCGCCGAGGCCATAGACGCCATCCGCGCCCTCCATGAGCTCGAGTTGCTCGATCGTCAACACATCCGGGGGGCGCTTGGCGCCACGATGGTGAAGAACGCGGCCCACAGGGCGACTTTCGATCGCATCTTCGATCTCCACTTCGCTCCCGGACCCGAGGTCCGGGCTACCGCCGATCCGGAGGCGACGCGGTCGTCATCGAGCGTGGACGACGATCACGGCGGGGAGCGTTCGGGCGACGAGCGGCGACCGGACGCCTCGTCCCAGGACCTGCCATCGGACACACTCATGCGCGCCCTGCTCGACGCGTTGAAGGCGGGGGATGTCGACGCTCTCCGAGAACTGGCCGGGGACGCGGTCGCGGCTTTCGGGGGCATCGATGGCGAACGGTCAGCATCGGAGCGGTACTACCTCTACCGAGTCCTCCGGAAGGTGGAGCTGTCGAACCTGCTCCAAGCGGCGATCCGCGCCGGACTCGAGGATCCCGGATCGCTCGAGGGTCGGCTCGAACAACAGGAGCTGTCCGAACGCGTTGAGTCGCTTCGGAAGATGATCGCTCAGGAGATCCGGCGCCAGATGACCGCCGTCGCGGGGCGCATCGACGCCGCGGAGAAGCTGGGGCCTGATCTCCTCGAGGAGGCAGCCATCGCGGCGATGTCCCCACGCCAACTGGAAGAGCTGCGGGATGCCGTCCGTCCCCTCGCACGGAAGCTGGCGGCGCGCGTAGCCGCGAAGCACCGGCGTCACTCACGCGGACGCTTGGACGTCCGCCGCACCATGCGACGGTCTCTGTCGACGGGGGGGGTACCGCTGGATCCCGCCTTCAAACGTCCGAAGGTCTCGAAACCGGAGTTGGCCTTGCTCTGCGACATCTCCGGCTCGATGGCCGAGTTCGCCAGCTTCACCATGTCCTTCCTGCACGCGATGAGCGAAGAACTGGTTCGACTGCGCTCCTTCGCCTTCGTCGACGCCGTCGACGAGGTCACCGACCTGTTCGAACCCGGCGAGCCGACACTCCACACCCGCAACGTCCTGGCTGCTGCCGACGTCATCCATGGTGACGGCCACAGCGACTACGGGCAGGTTCTCGACCAGTTCTGGGAGGAGTACGAGGGGTATCTGTCGAGCAAGAGCACGCTCATCATCACCGGCGATGCTCGAACCAACTACCGCGATGCCGGCGTGGAGCGACTGCGCCAGCTCCAGCGCCGTGTTCGCAAGATCTACTGGCTGAACCCTGAGCCCCGTCCGGAGTGGGACACCAAGGACTCGGTCATGGGCGAGTACGCCCGTGTCTGCGACGGAGTCTTCGAGGTGCGCAACCTGCGGCAGTTGGAGAACGCCGTCTACGAGATCGTTTGACCTCAGGAGCGCCGATGCCCATGCCACCATCGTCGGTGACCATCGCCCCGGGCGTGGAAGCGCCGCGGCTCGCGTTCGGCACGTACCGCATACCGCCCGGCGACCCCACCTACGAAGCCGTGGGGGTCGCGCTCGAGGCTGGCTACCGCCACATCGACACGGCGGCGATGTACGGCAACGAAGCCGGTGTCGGACGGGCCATCCGGCAGCACGGCGACGACGGGGTCTTCGTCACCACGAAGGTGGCCCGCGAGGACGTCGGTCGGGATCGTGTCCGCCGGTCGGTGGAGGCCAGTCTGGAGCTTCTGGGGGTTGATCAGGTCGATCTCGTCCTGTTGCACTGGCCCGAACCTCCAGCGCGCGTCCAGAGCTACGCGTCTCTCCTCGAGGCGCAGGAGTCGGGGTTGATCTGGGCAGCGGGCGTGAGCAACTTCGTCGAGCGGCATCTCGACGAGCTCGAGGAGGCGGGCCTGGCGCTCCCGGCCGTGAACCAGATCGAGTTGCATCCGTTCGTGTTCGGGTCACGGCGCGACCTCGTGCAACGGTGCGAGGCCGACGGGATGACGGTCTCTGCGTACAGTCCCCTGGCACGCGGCGAACGGTTGGGGCACCCGCTCGTCCAGCAGGTCGCGGACAAGCATGGGCTGACCCCGGCGCAGGTGCACATCGCCTGGGCCCTGCAACACGGATGGATCACGATCCCGAAGTCCTCGAACCCCGAGCGGATCCGTGAGAATGCCCTGGCGGGCGAGGCCGAGCTGACGGCCGAGGACCTGCGCCGGTTGGACGACCTGGACGAGAACCTGACCGTCGCCTGGGATCCGGAGGGCGCTGCCTAGTCGGGGACTGAGCCGGCCCAACCCCGATACGCAGGGCGGATCAGCCCAAGGGCTGAGCGGGGTCGCGCCCTTCGGCCGAGAGCCAGGGGTAGCGATCCGTGTCGAGTCCGGCGTAGTCCGGGTCGAGGTAGATGAAGCAGCGTTGGATCAGGAAGTCCCTCACCTCGAAGACGTCGCACCAGCGACCGGCATGCGTGACACCTGCGCGCCACTCACCGTCCTGGTGCTCACCGAAGCTCGTTCCCTCGCAAGCGAAGGTGTCGGTCCCGCTCATGACCCAGTTGAAGTTGGCGTAGTCGTGCTTGATCGACTTGAGCGTCCCTCCGACGTCTCCGAAGAGCCGCCCGATCTCCTCCTTGCCGTTGGCGAGCCCCCACTTCGGGAAGTACACCTGAGCGTCGTCGGCGAACAGGTCGAGTACGGATCCGCCGGTCGACGTGACTCCGCCCTTGTCGAACGCCTTCAGGTACTCCAACGCAACGGACTTGCGCTGCTCGTCGGTCATGTTCTTCGTTGACACTGCCATGTGTTGTACCTCCACGGTTCGTTGTGCGTCTTCCTTGCGGGTGGTACGCGGTTCTCAGGCCTGGCCAGCTCGGGTCACGGCCGAGACCTCCCTGACCGTCTGGGCATGCGCGGCGTTGGCCGCGCGGTGGGCCATGGCGAGGATCGGTCCGAGCGTGGCACCGCCCGCCCAGTACGCCTGCGCCGACGGAGAGGCCACGCAGTTCCCGACGCCGAAGAGTCCAGGGATCGGCGTGTCCGTGTCGTCGACGACCTGCATGTCCGGCGTCGTCTTGGGGCCCCCCTTCGTGTCGAGCGTTCCACCGGTCACGAGCGCGGCGTAGTACGGACCGGAGTCACTGATCGGCCACATCGTAGGGTTGGCCCGACCAGGCTCCTCCTTGACCGGCCCGTTGAAGATGAGCGAGATCTCGCGTTCTCCTCTGCCGAAGTCCGCGTCCACCCCCGCAGCGGCCAGCTCGTTGAAGCGGTCGATCGTCGATCGAAGGGTCTCGAGGAAGCCCTCGGAGAGCCGTAGGCCCCCGGTGACGTGTTCGTAGTCCTCGAGCCGGTCGGCGATGGCTTCAGTTAGCTCGGGGAGCGTGTCCCCCTTGATCACGTGGCGGTCGTCGGAACCTTCGGGGACGATGAGCCGTCCGTACTCGTCGCTCGCCGAGTGGTCCTGACTCCGTTGGTCCCAGATCTGGAAGAGGATCAGGTTCGGGTACTCGGCGTCCTCGCCGTCCCACTCGAAGAACGTGTGGGCGAGTTCGTTGTACGGCAGCTTCTCGTTGCAGACCCGCTCCCCCCGCTTGTTGACGAAGATCATGGAATCGCCCGATACCGAGAACATGCCCGAGATGTCGGGGTCGCTTCGCACCGCTTTCTCCAAGGGGACCGGACACATCCAGGCGTACTGCATGTTGCGAAGCTGCGCACCGACAGGCGTGGCGATGCGGATGAAGTCGCCTTCGTTGGAGTTGGCCCCGCACCCCCCGTAGACCGGCACGTTCAGGAAGTTCTGCCGCAGCTCCTTGTCGTGCGTGAAGCCGCCCGTGGCGAAGATCACCGCCTTCCGTGCGCGGACCCGGAGGGTTCCGTCAGCCACCGTGCCCGCCTCGACGCCGACCACTTCCCGGTTCTCGACGATGACGCGCTGGACCCGGTGTCCCGTCCTGACATCGACCCCGTCGCGTTCCGCCGCGGCGCTCATCGTTCGGACCGCGACCGCTCCGCCATCCGACATCGACTCGGCGGCCTCCGATGGCACGAGGACGCGTCCTTTCGGTGCGTTGTCCTCGTCGATGTTCGACCAGTAGTCCGGGACATCGGCGCAGTGGCGGTAGACGAGCGCTCCCTTCTCGTGGAGGAGCTCCGTCGCCTCCGAGGCCGACTGGTAGATCCCTCGGCAGAGGTCGTACTCCCACTGCGTCATGCCGTACGTGGGGTGATCGGGGTCGTAGGACTGCGGACGCGAAAGCCGCGCCATGTACTTGAGGCAGCCCTTCTCCGTGTCCTCGATCCCGAGCTCCCTCATCGGAACGTTGTTGGGGATCCAGTACCAGAACGCCGCCTTCCGGGCGGTTCCTCCCAGCTGTGGCGCCTTCTCGAGCAGGATGACGTCGTTGCCGAGCCAGCGGGAGAACAGGGCAGCCGGGAGACCGCCTCCGCCTCCGCCCACCACAACGATGTCGGCCTCGACGTCGAAACCGTCAGCGGCGCCGGTCGGTAGTGCCGAAGCGCGCGGGGCGATGTCCAGGTGTGTCATGTGGCTCCTCCAGACCTAGGCGGCCGACCTACCCATCGCCGGAACGACTCCTCGATGGGTGACTCGATCCATGTTCCCCGACGACGGCATCGTCGCGATGTTGCAGAGTGGGACGCCCGTGTCCTATCACGGATCGGCCGCTACTGGACGGAGGCCGAGGACCGATCAGACTCGATCCTCGCCATCAGACGGGAACGTAGACCCGCGGTCATGGCACCCAATCCACGGCGCTCGAACAACAGTAACGCGAGCAACGTTATGGCGCCCCGACTCACGTCGCCCCAGGAGCTGGACCAGCCCAGGAACGGCAAGACGTTGAGGATCAGGGTGAAGAAGAGTGCCCCGTTCACCGCCCCGAGGAACGAGCCCCTGCCGCCGCTCAACGCGGCGCCGCCTATGACAGCTGCGGCGATGGAAGGCAGGGTGAACGTTCCGCCCAGTCTCGCGTCCCCGACTCCGACGAGCGCGGCAAGGAACAGCGCACCGACGCCGGCGAACAGCGAGGACAGCAGGAAGGCACGGACGTATCGACGGCCCACCTTCAGTCCGACGCGCCCAGCGGACGTCCGGTCGAAGCCCACCGCCCTCGTCTCGAGTCCGTCCCGGCTCCGATAGAGCCATAGGTCGAGCCCAAGCGCCAGTACAACCACGCCGATGAACGCGTACGGGACGAAGCCGACGGAGGCGGTGGCGTACCGCATGAAGTCGGAGTTCATGGCTCCGCCCGGGGTCGGTCGCAGTATGAGGGCCGACCCCTGTAGCACGCTCAACGTTGCGATGGTCGCGATGATCGACGGGATCGCCAGCGCGCGCACCAGCGTGGCGTTCACCAACCCGACGACGAGCGACATCAGGAGAAGGGCTGCGGCTCCCAACAACACCGCCCCGAAGGTCGGGCGAGCCAACCAGAACGAACCAACGACCACCCCGAACCCCATGAGTGCACCCACAGAGACGTCGAACTCGGCCAGCAAGAGGGCGTGGAGTTGGCCCATCGAGACGAGCGCCAGGGGGACCGTCAGCTGGAGGAGTGAGCCGAGGTTGTAGGGACTCAAGAACGCTGAGGACTGGCTGGCGGCGTACCCACCCACGAGGAGCATCAACAGGACCAGGGTCGCCATCGCTCGCCAGGATCCTGGCTTGTCGGGTGGAGGGCCTTCCGCGGAAGCCGCGTCGGTGTCGCTCGCCGGGGATCCTTCGTGGGGTCCTTTGGCCCTAACGATGGCGTCGACGATCCGCCCTTCGGTCAGCTCCTCGCCCGATATCTCGTCGGTGATCTTCCCCCTGGACATGACGAGAACGCGATCGCAGACGCCGGCCAGTTCGATGGGATCTGACGATTGGATCAGCATCGCGGTGCCCTGCTGAGCCCGCAGCCGCAGAGCGTCGTAGATCTCGAACCGCGAGCGCACGTCGACGCCCTGCGTGGGCTCCTGCATGAGGAGCAGCCGTACGTCACGCAGGAACGGACGCGCGAGCACGACCTTCTGTTGGTTGCCTCCGGACAGGAACCGGATCGGCTGCTCGATCGACGGGGTGCGGATCTTGAGGTCCGTGACCGCGCCTGTTGCCAACCGCGCCTCGTAGCGAGATCGGATGAATCCCAGCCTGCTCACGCGCCTCAGGATCTGGACGGTGGTGTTCGTCCGCACTCCCAGGACCGGGAACAGTGACTCGCGAAGTCTCTCGCCGCTGAGGAACATGACCCCCTGCTTCATGGCCGAGGCGGGTGACGTGGTGCGGGCGTCTCGACCGTCGACTCGGACCCGACCTCCCCGCTCCTGGCTGATCCCACCCACGCTCCGCATGAACCCGTCTTGTCCGTTGCCTTCCGCACCGGCGAGCCCGATGATCTCGCCCTTCGAGATCGACAAGGACACGGGCCCGAACTGATCGCCGGTCAGGTGATCGATCTCGACGGCCACGCCCGCACCTTCACCTCCGGCGGTGTCCGGGAACGCCTGCTGAACCGGCCGCCCGATCATGAGTGACACGAGCCGGTCCTCGTCGGTTCCTACCGCATCCGTCGTCTCCACGAGGAGACCGTCCCGAAGCACGGTCACCCGATCCGCTATGCCCAGCACCTCGGGCAGCCGATGGCTGACGTACAGCACTCCCACGCCGCGTTGGACCTCACTGAGCACCAGCGCGTGCAAACGTTCGACGTCGCCTGGTCCGAGGGCGGTCGTCGGCTCGTCTAGGAGCAGGACGCTGGGATCACCGACCAGCGCCTTGGCCACCTCCAGGAACTGACGTTGCGCCAAGCGGAGACCAGCGACTCGAGCTCGGGGCTCGAGGTCGATCCCGAACCGCTCCAGCTGGGAACGAGCCCAGGCGGAGGTCTCGCCGTGCGGTGGCCGGACGGACGGCGGGGCCGAGAGGAAGAGGTTCTGCGCGATGGTCAGGTCGCGAACGAGCGAGTAGGTCTGGTAGGCCATGGCGAGTCCGAGATCGCGGACCCGGTCCACGTGTCCCGACTCGACCCTGTGGCGTCCGATCCGAACCTCGCCGGTGTCCGGTTCCAACACGCCGCTCATGATGCCGAGCAGCGTGGACTTGCCGGAGCCGTTCTCGCCCAGTACCGCGTGGACCTCACCAGCTCGACAGTCAACGCTGACATCCGAGAGCGCCTGTACTGCACCGAACCGCTTCGAGACGTTGTGAACCGCCAGCACGGTCGGTGGAGCCGCGACCTCCTCACGTCGCGGTCCCCGCACCGGGGAGCCAGGGGCCCCGGTCATCGCGACGCACCAGGAACGGAGGGTCGTTCGCCGACCGTCGAGGCGTCCCTCCTCAGCGTCAGCCGCCCAACGAGCCCCACGATGCGGTCTCCCGAGATGACCATGCCGGCAGCGATGGCCACACCGAAGACCACGAACTGGAGTGCAGACGGCAGCCCCGTGACACGCAGCAGTGTCGAGAGGAACGTGAGAGCGAGGGCAGCCGCCCAGGTCGACAGAGAGCTGGCGACGCCGCCGGTCAACGAGGCGCCTGCGATGACGACAGCCGCGATGGGACCGAGGAGGTACGGGGCACCGACGTCCAGCGTGGGGGTACGGATGAAGGACGCGATGAGGATCCCAGCGACTCCGTACAGGATCCCCGCGGCAGCGTAGGCGCCGACGGTGAAGCGACGAACGTCGATCCCGGATATCCAGGCCGCTTCGCCGTTGGCGCCTACAGCTCGCAGCCGTCTCCCGGTGGTCGATCGCGTCAGGACGATCGCAACGATGATCGTTGCGGCAACCCCCGCCCACATGACCGTCGTGATCCCGAGCCAGCGGCCACTCGCCCAGTCAGCCAGCGTCGCGGGCACTTGGGACTCGTTGGCGATGGTGAGCCGATAGCCGGCCGTTAGGCCGAGGACGATCTGGCCCACGGCGAGGGTGACGACGAGCGGGTTCAGCCGCAGGTAGGCGACGAAGAAGCCGTTCGACGCGCCCACGATGCCGGCCAGCAGGAGGCAGAGCGCGATGCTGCTGAGAACGCGGCCATCCGGGCCGCCCGAGAGTCCGATGAGGACGGTGCTGACCATCGTGATAACCGACGGCACGGAGAGATCGATCCCGCCCGTGAGCACGACCAGCATCTGACCGAGCGACGCCACGGCGAGGAACGTCGTGAACGGCCAGATCTGAGACCACGACGCGCTGCTGAGGGATCGGGGCACGAGGACCAAGCCGAGGAGGAGCAGGAGCGCAGCCACGATCCACACCGGCACGAAGCCGGCTGCACCGAGCAGCGTCCCTCGCCAGCGAGCGCCGGGGCGCGCCAGGTCCATCGGATGCGACGAGACATCACTCACGCGTTCGTAGAGCCCTTCGGTGGTATCCGGGGTGGGCCCGGTCGAAGCGCCCACCCCGGACGTCGATGATCAGTCCCCGTACATCGCAGTGAGGACCTCGTCGGGCACCAAGGTGGAGGCAGGCGCCTCGAGGGGGATCGACCTGTTGCAGTGCGACTCGTCCACCTGCCGCATCTGAGCCGGAACGACGATGTTCGGTTCGACCTCTTCGCCGGCCAGGCTCATCATCCCCGCTGTGAGCGCGATGCGTGAGTCGAAGCTGCCGCCGGACGAGAAGAAGATCTTGAAGTCGGGGTTCTCGGCTTCCTCCCAGGCGCAGAAGACGCCGGCCTCGTCCGTCCGCAACGTCAACACGACGTCCAGCGGTACTCCCGCGGCCTCGTACGCACGGACCCCGCCAAGGAAGCCATCAGCGTACTCGTAGCTGATCCCCGCGAGGTCCGGGTGCTGGCTCAGGAGGCTGGAGACCGCTTGGAGGGTCCCCTCCTGTGTCCAGTTGGTGTCGGCCTTGCCGACGACCTCGATACCGTCGGCTAGGGCTGGCTCTTCACAGGACTGCCACGCCTCCGACAGAGGGTTGCCTGGAGTTCCACCGAGGAACGCCACCTTGCCCTCGCCCACCTCGGTGTTCATGACCTCTGCGAAGTTCTCACCGAGCTGGCACAGGTCCTCGGCCACGAACGACAGGTAGTCCTCGCCGGGCGTGCCGGCAGGCCCCGAGATGTAGGGAACGACGACGACGCCCTGCTCCGTTGCCTCACGGACCGTCGGGAGCAGCGCCTCACCCGCGTCGACGAACGTGACGATGACGTCCATCTGGCGGGCGATCAGGGCCCGGAAGTCAGAGATCGCCTTCTGGGTGTCCCCCTGAGCGCTGGTGTAGACGATCTCGCCGATCTCGGGGTAGGTCAAGGCCTGGAGGATGAACTCCATGTAGGTGACCTCCCTCCAGACGTTCTCACCGAAGCCGTCGGCGAGTGCCACACTCACGTCACCACCGGTACCGGTCTCGCACTCCTTCTCCCGCCAGCACTCCAGCGCTTTGTCCAGGACGTCCTGGGTGATGGGGCGGCCGGCCCGCTCGACGGCAGCGAGAACAGTCTCGGGAACACCTTCTGCCGACTCCGAACCCAGTGCCTTCTGGAGCAGCTCCGGGTCTGCCTCGCCGTCGAGCCCGGCTGCGTCCTCGGTGGGACTGCCTGTTACGCCGGTGGTCTGCTCAGGCGACGTGGGATCACCTCCGTCGCCACCATCGCCCTCGCCATTGCAGGCGGCCAGAGCGAGTGCCAGGATCGCTGCGAACGCCACGACCGACGTACTCCCATGTCGTTTCTTCGAGTACCGCACACTCAGCCTTTCCGCTCCTGATAGCGCTACGAGAGGGATGTCGGACATCCCGTCAAGGTCGATGTTGGAGCAGCCAGGACATCAGGGACTGTTGCAGTTCGGGACAGTGGTGTCGCACGAGTTGACAGGACGTGCTGACAGGGCTGGGACGCTCTCTGCGGGCTCAACGCCAGAGCCGCGCGACTAGAACGTTGTGCGATCCAGGTCGCTCCCGAATGAACGCAGCTTCCGGTAGAGCGTTGAGCGGGAGATCCCGAGCTCGGCCGCCGCGGCCGTCTTGTTCCCGTCGGCATCGTCGAGGGCTCGCACGATGGCCCTTCGTTCCACCTCTTCGAGCTGGCCCCCCGCTCGACGTGGCGACCGCAACAGATCAGACGGCAGATCCGACAGTCGAACGACACCGCTGGTACGAGTGCCCGCCAAGGCGCGCAGGACGCGCTCCAGCTGACGGACGTTGCCAGGCCACGGCGCGCGCAGCAGTGCCTGCATCGCCTCGGGCGCGAACTCGAGTCCTGCGTGCCCGATGTCAGTCAGGATCTGCTCCACGAGCTCAGGCACGTCCTCTGCCCGATCCATCAGTCGGGGGATCGCGATTTCGTGCACCGCGAACCGCTCGATCACGCGGGCCCTGGGTTCGATCACGTCCCGGTCCAGAGTCGCGGTCGCCAGCAGTCGAGGGGACTGGTCATCGTGAGCGTCGGCCAGGGCCATCACGGCAGAACCGGCGGTGTCGTCTAGGAGGTTCAGGTGGCGGATCAGCAATGCATCAGAGTCTTCGAACGCCTGGCGCGCGGCCCTCAGCCAACTGGACGTCCCGTCGACCGGCAGCATCGCCGCGTCCAGCGTGGCGAGACGTCCCGAGCGGCCACTGAGTTCGTGGATCACCCGCGCCACGCGGGTCTTGCCGCTGCCGGCGGGGCCGCTAACGAGTACGGGTTCGCAGCTACGCAGCACCGGTGCGATCTCCCGTAGCACCGACCTCCACGTTGAGCTACGACCCCGCAGGTGCTGAGACAGCTCCTCGTCCGGAGATGCTGCCCGTGCCGCATGGGCACGCCGGGGGGAGCCTTCCGTAGCCACATCGAGAGTCTCGAACTCCACGAGAGCGCCAGCGACCTCCGTCCCGAACTCGACCGGTGTGAACCGGGCACGCACCCCTCTACCGCTCTTGAGCGTGACTTCACTCTCTGATCGCCGCCGGGACTGCGTCGCGTCTGCGGCTGCCTCCCAGACGATCGCATGGTCGCTGGCGTCGAGTAGACGGGATGCGGCCGGGCTACAGATCACCGTGTGCTCGCTGACGGCCATGATCGCATGCCGCTGCCTACGCACCGCAGCTGAGAAGCTGTCGAGAAGGATCCGCTCTCGACCCGTGGCGCGAACGAACATGCGGTCCTGGATGGAGTCGGAAACCTGTCGGACGAAGGGCAGCATGAGGGGCGACGCCTCGTCTGCTTTACACACGAGCGTGAGCACGCCCTCGATGCGCCGCAGTACGGGATGGTGGATGGGGACCCCGAAGCAGGCGTAGCCGACGAACTGCTTCGCGAAGTGCTCGTGGCCGACGACGTACAGGGGGCGCTGTTCCTCGATGACGGAACCGAGGCCGTTGGTGCCTACCGCCTCCTCGTGAAGTGCGAAGCCAGGCGCGGAGCCGGTCAGATCCATCATCCGCAGGACGCCGTGGTCTCCGGCCCATCGACCGACGATGCGGGCATCCCGGTTGGCCAGCAGCATCGCTGTCCGCGAGTCAGCCAGTCGCTCCGAAAGGCGGTCGAGAACCGGGGCCGCGACCCCGTACAGGTAGCTGTCGACGTCGACGTCGCCGAAACTCGGCGCACCTTCTGGCTGCGCTCCCACCATCGCCGAACGGCGCCACGACTTGACGATCTCGAGTCGCACGCCCGTGGGCGTGGTTCGGCTCGTCAGGAACTCCTCGCGTGCGCGAGCGAGTTCGCGCCAAGACATCGGGGCGGCGGCCACCGACGAGGATGGCCTGTCGGAAGTACTCGTCTCCCTCGCTCCGTCCCCCAGAGCGGACCCTTCGCTCGAGTTCACATAGTGAACTGAAGTCCGAATAACGTACACACCTCGGCGCGCGTTGTCACGCGAACTTCGCCGGAGCGTGAGAGGGCACGGGCGCACCATCGCCCTCGACGCACCACCGTCTTGGCCTGCGACCACACGGTCCGAGATCCCGCCTCGTGCGCACTTAGCCTCCGGCACGCCGAGACGGCAGCGACGACGGCGCTGCAGTTCACCGTGCGCGGCGACAAGGGGCTCGTCCAGCCCGCCATCAAGGTCCGAGGCCGCGAGTACCTCCGCATCATCTACGGACCCGAGTACACCCTCCACCTCGACCGGCTCCGCCCGCCAACTCGGACGCAAACGCTCCCTCGCCCTGCGCGAGTACGCGCTCGGCATCGAGGCGCTCCAACGGTTCGTCGACCGACGCCCGCTCCGAGACGTTCACGAAGCTGTGTTCGGCATCCTCGCCCTCGAGAGCGACCCCGTAGATCCGCGGCTGTAGGACTCGTCCAGAGCGGATCATGGTCCGAGGCGCGAAGCCGCACCGCTCGAAGCCGTGGTTGTGGTCGGGTGGACCAGGTGGCCCAAGCAGCGCATGATTCGCAACGTCCCCCTGGCTCGGCGGCGTCGGGGAACGACGGATCTCGACAGGTGTCATCCGCAGGCGTTGTCCAGGGTGCCTGCATGACCATCGCAACCGCGATCGCCGGGGCGGCAGGTGGATCGACCCAGACGCGCGAAATTAGTGAGTGTGAACGGCGACAACGGCCGCAACGTGCTGGACGGCGGCGCCGGCGTCGACACGTGGCACGAGGTCGAGGAGGGCCACGCCTGCGAGGTCGGCGATCTCCAGCACAACGCCTCCACCGTTGGTCCGTGACGGCTCCGGTCTCGTCGGGCGCTGCGCTGCCGTTCCGCGATGGCCACCGAAGTAGCGACGTGACCGGCCGTCACCCGTCGTTCGGAGGGGCGAGCACCTCGAGGAGTCCCCGGATACGCATGTCCCGGCCCGAGCGGATGGCGCTTCCGCGTGTCACCTTACGGGCATCGTCTCTTGGGAATAGATATCGAGCGATCACATCGGTTCGAGCGAGAGATCGCGCGCGGCTGCGAAGGGATAAAGCCCGGATGGGTTCGGATCAACTTCAATTACTTCATCGCCGAGGCCGTTCTCAACTACATCCTCGAGGCGGTCCATCTCGTCGCGACCGACGGATGGCGACTATTGCCGCACTATGGCTTCGAGCCGCAATCCGGCCTGTGGTTCAACAGGCTTGGTCTCGCCGAGCCTCCGATGAGCCTGAGGGATCTCTCTTATGAAACGGGCCGGCTGACCTACTCGTCTCATCGGCGGAGCGGCCGGAGTCGGCACTACAGGATTACCTTCGCAATGCACGTCACATCTTCGAAGAGGCGGATACACGAGACTTAGGGCCCGCCGACAAGCCGGAACTCAGCGAAGACTTCGAACACCTACGCTGGTTCACACTCCCAGACGAGGTCTTGCCGACGCCTACCGCCTGATCGAGAGGAGGGGCGGCGATCCCGCCCACCCCTCCGCTCCTCTACGACTCTCTTCGGCTACGGCAAGAACGCGGCGAACTGCACGTTCGTGCACTGCCCAACGTTGGGCTGTCCGCTGTAGCAGCCCTCGTTGAAGGAGTGGATCTGCTCGTTGACCAACTCCGGGATCATCGGCCCGTGGCTCCGCAGCACGAGGTGGATCTCCGCGCCTTGGGGATCGGTGAGGCCGTCGTTGTGCAGGAGCTGTCCCTGTTCAGTGCGTCCTGAAGTGTCTCCCACGGCCATGCGCCCACCCCAGCTTGCTTGCCCGCTGTCTCCGACCACGTGCCCGGCGCTCCACAGTGCAGTGGGCTCGCCTCGGTTGTTCAACAGGTCGGGAACTCCGCACATGGAGATCACGGTCGCCCCGTCCATCATCGGCGACGTGCATGTCTGCGGGTCGTTGAACGCGACGAACCAGATCGTGTACGCGTTTCCCGCCGTCAGATCATTTCCGCTGAAGGTGAACGAGACCCCATCGGGTTGCCGAACCAGCGTCGCGTCGGCTCCCGCTACCACCGAACCGGGCCCGGGAAACGTACGGACCTCTTCACGTGAGGGGGAACCGGCCGTCGCCGGCAAGGACCCGCCCACAAGCAAAGTCCCGATCAGTATTGCTGTCCATATTCGCCGCATGACTCTTCCTCCTGGTTAGGTTGCGTGTCTTCTAGGGGGGCGAACGATCACGTTCTAGCCGTCGACCCGGACGTTCAATCTCTCTTGCAGGCGCTGGAGCCTGCGCCGGTGCCTGCTTCGAGCAGCCGCGTCCTCACGATCTCGCGAGCGATCTCCTTGCCGGCCTCCCGCCCGGCGTCGTTGGTGAACTGGAACTGGATCCCGCCGTAGATGCGTGAGCGACCGGCTTCGCGCGCCGCGGCGCTGAACGTTTCGTAGGCGCGCGTCGATGAGCCGGACTCGTCTGTAAACGAGAAGGCGATGTGATCGGTGCAGTAGAAGCTCGCCAGGATCTCCGATGCCGCGCCGGCGAACATCGACGTCCCCGAGGTGTGCTCCGGCGTCCCTCCGAAGACCGAACAGAAGGGCACTGTCGTCGCTGAACAGATCCCGGGCCGCGGGTTCCAGTTCGGGTCTTCCTCGGTCGCGGGGTTCCCGTCGGTGCTCGCCTGACGGATCGCATCGCCCGGCCTCCAGAAATGGAAGTTGTACTTGTCGCTCCACGTCGTGGCCACGGAGTCTGCGATGCCCATCCTGAGCAGCGCCAGCAGGCGTGTCGTGTCGGACAGCGACCCGGCCGTGTCCTGATCGGAGATCACGTTCAGCGCAACCTTGAACCACATTCCGGTCTCTTTGACCGTGCCGCCCTCGGCGAGCCAGTGCCGCGCGATCGCCGCGCGCTCGGGATCGGCGTCGGTGAAGCTTCCTAGTGCCTTGACCTCGTTGAAGTCCTCGGCGTACTCAGCACTGGTGAGGTCGGGTGGTCCACTCGATAGATGACCGGCCACTGAGTTCACGCCGAAGGGCGTCATGTTGCGGAACTGGGTCGAGCCGAAGTTGCGGGGGAACGCTCCGGGACCGGTGCCCCCGGGCTTGGATTCGCCCGTTTGGGTCCCGTCGTTGGAGCGGATCGACACCACTTCGCTGCCGACGGCAGCTCCCCAGGAGCGTCCGGCCTCGACTGCGGGATCCGATCCCAGCGCGGCAAGCTCTTCGGCATGTGCCTGGTCAAGCGCGTCCTTGACCGTCGTGTTGGACGCGAACAGCGATGACAGCACGGCGTGTGCGGCCGCGCTCGCGGCGGCCTCTCGGCTGCCTCCCGCGGGTGCGCCGTCGTACGAAGCGACGAGGGCACGGCCTCGCGTCGACAGACCATCAGCGACTTCGATGCCGTTGACCGCGTCGTACATCGCTGCGGTGGTCATCGCATAAGAGCGCCCGGCACCGGGGGTTGCGGTGTGTAGTCCAGGGTTCCCAGATCGAACCGCATCGAAGGACCGTTCGATCCAGCGAGTGGCGACGTTTCCCGAGCTTGCCGGAGAAACACCACTGCTGGACGGTGCTGCCGATGGCTCGTTGGCGGCGGCGGTCAGGACGCTGCTCGCCAGCACGGCCATGATCAGCAGGCCGAGCAAGGCAGGTGCAGGCGGCGAGGGGCCTTGCGCGCCCCGGTCGTGGTCGCTGTCATCGGTCGGTCCCTCCCTTGGCGCCCGAGGCGACGATCAGCTCGCACGGCCCTTCGAACCCGTCACCAGCCTCGAAGCGTGCGAGCTCTGCCACGATCTCGTCCCACGCGTCCTCGCGTTCGGTTGCGTCGAGCGCCGACAGCATCTGGTGCAGCGCACCGAACGACTCGCGCTCGAACCGCACGCACTCCGCGGCGCTCGGCATGCGCAGCGGCGCAGCCACGCGGTGGGTCCTCACGTCGGAGAACCCGGCCGCGGTGAGCGCGTCTTCGATGACGCCTGGCGAACCGAGGCTGAAGGGTCCCGGTTGCCCGACGGCGGGCGGTGGAAGGTTCGCCCGTCGCCGGATGATCGACACGGGGATCGAGAAGAACTCGTTGTTCGTCGCCGTCGAGTACACGACCGCACCGACGCGGCCACCGGGGCGAAGCACTCGATGCATGCCGGCCAGCGCGCCCTGCTGGTCCGGGAAGTAGATGAGCCCGACGCGGGAGACCACGGCGTCGAAGGTGCCCTCGGGCAGATCGAGGTTCTCGCCGTCGAGCTCCCTGGTGGCGACGTTGGTGGCGCCTGCACGCGCGGCCTCGCTGGCGGCGAACGTCAGGATCGCTGGCGAGATGTCGGTCGCGAGGACCCGACCGGTGGGTCCCACGCGACGCGCTGCGGCGAGGGTCTGGCCGCCCGCGCCGGCCGCGACATCGAGCACGTGGCTACCGATCCCGATGCCCGCTTCGTCCAGCATGAGCTCGGTCGCCTCGCCGAGCCACGCCTCCAGCGTCGGCGCCCACCGGTGCCAGGCCTCGGCCGCGTCCTGCCACTGCTGCCGGGTTGTCGTCTTGTACTGCACAGGGTTGAAGGTCAGGGTCACAACACACTCCTCGATCGTTGACGTGGTCCGCGAAGCCCCGGGGGGCTCCAGGCAAGAGTGCGACGTTCAGAAGCGCGGATCCTGTTCATGTCTTCCTCCATTTCGTTTTGAGTGACTTGGGCTACTTCGACGTTCCTTCGCAGCGTCGTGGCTCGCCGGGACACCGCGGGTCAGGCCCCGGACGGGTCGATGTTCTGGTTGACGTGGAAGAGGTTGTCGGGGTCGTACTGCTTCTTGATCTCGACGAGGCGGCCGTAGTTGTCCCCGTAGTTCGCCCGGACCCGGGCGTGGTCGTCGTCGGACATGAAGTTCACGTACCCGCCCTCGGCTGAATGCGGCGCCAGGGCCTCGTAGTAGTCGCGGACCCAGCGGATGTTCGCGGCGTTGTCTGCCGCGTCCGGCCACATCCCGGCGATCACGGCGGCGAACGACGCGTCGCGGAACGCGAACGCGGTCGCATCGGCGTCGACATCGTGGACCGCACCGTCGATCGGGTACAGGTGCATGGTGGCCTGCACCGCCGGCACGCTCGGCCCGTGCTCGAGGTGCGCAGCGATCGCCTCGTCGGTGAGTTCGGGGACGAAGTTGGCCTTCCAGTAGTGCTGCAGTCCGGGCGGCAGCAGCGCGTCGAACGCGCTGTTCAGTGCCGGGTAGGGCATCCGTCCGACGTGCTCGGCGACCGGTTCTGCGATGTCACGGAAGGTGCGCAGTAGGTCGGCGCCGTCGTCGTCGGAGCCGTTGAAGCAGGGGACGAGGATCATGAAGGTGTCGCCGTGGCGGTCGGGCGGGATGAAGGGCAGGGGGGGTGCGATCTGG